>CAZKFU010000086.1:3108-5847 GCA_964552165.1 uncultured Acidimicrobiaceae bacterium | reverse complement strand
GGATTCAGATTGGTGGGTGCGTCGAAATGCCGCCGCCGCGCTCGCCAAGCTCCCCGGTGGAATAACCGTGCTCTATGCCAGTCTCTCCTCCAAGGACGCCTTCGCACGAGATGCCGCCGCCGAGGCGCTCGCCGCCGTTGGTGCCATAGCCGAATCGCGGCGTCGCGCCAGAGAAGGAGTTGCCCGCAGCGACGACCTCCGCCTTCTCTCATTGGTGGAGGCGACATGATCTTGGAGATTCTCCGCTGGTTCGGCTACGCCATCTTTGGATATTTCATCCTGATGCAGGTCTTCCTACTTGTCCTGTCGCTCATCTCGGCGTGGGAGCTGCGGCGCATCCACATCACCAACCGCTTCGGACGAGTCGCCGACATGTTGTCCTCACAGACCTCACCGCCGATCTCCATCGTGATACCCGCCCACAACGAGGAGGCCGGGATCGTCGAGGCGGTGCGATCGATGTCGATCGTCGGGTACCCCCGATTCGAGCTGGTGATCGTCAACGACGGGTCCACCGATGACACTCTTGGGAAGCTGATCGCCGCCTTCGAGCTGGAGAGGGTGAGGATCCCCTACAGGCCCGACATTCCCACCGCCCCCGTGCGAGCCTTCTACCGGGGGCGGGGAACCGTCGACATCACGCTTCTCGACAAGGAGAACGCCGGTCGCGCCGATGCCCTCAACGCTGGGATCAACGCAGCCCGGTTCCCGTACGCCTTTTGCACCGACGCCGATGTGATCCTCGACGCCGGGTGCCTGGTCGGGGCGATGAAGCGCTTCGTCGAGGACCGGGTGCGGACCGTGGCTGTGGGCGGCAACATAAGGCCCCTCAACGGCAGCACCGTGGACCTCGGTCACCTGGTCAGAGCCAGGGTGCCCCGGCGGATCATCCCCCGGATGCAGCTTCTTGAATACCTGCGAACCTTCCTCGCCGGCCGACCAGCCTGGTCGGTGATGGGGGCACTCCCACTCATCTCAGGAGCGTTCGGGGTCTGGAAGCGGTCGGCGATCATCGCCGTGGGCGGCTTCACCGTGGGTCACCTCGGCGAGGACATGGACATGACTCTGAGGCTTCACCGCTATCACCGGGATAGAGGCATCCCTTACCGAATGGTCTACGAGCCGTCGGCAGTCATCTGGACCGAGGTTCCGGAGACGTTGCGAGTCCTGAGGCGGCAACGGATACGGTGGCACCGGGGTTTGGTGAGGATCGTCCGCGACAACCGCTCGCTTGCCTTCCGCCCCCGTTACGGCACGCTGGGAATGGTGATCTGGCCCTCGATGATCGCATTCGAGTACCTGGCGCCGATCATCGAGGCCGCCGGATGGCTCCTCATCCCTCTGGTCGTCTATTTGGGAGCCATCAACCTGTCGACAGTCGGGCTGATGCTGCTGCTGGCCTTCACGACTGGGCTCATCAACTCGCTGGTGGCCTTGTTGCTCGACGAGTCCTACGGCTACTTCAACGACGCCAAGGGGACCGGCCGGCTTCTGGTGATGGCACTGATCGAGAACTTCGGGTTGCGCCAGCTCACGGTGGCATGGCGGATACGAGCCATGTTTGGCGCGCGCACCAGCCACCGTTGGGGAAACATGGAGCGCCGCGGGGTGGGCAACCTCGGCCGAGAAGAGCTTGTGGGTTGACCGCCGGCGAACTGGCCGATCAGATCGTGGCAGAGATGGGTTAGAGCGTTGGTCAAGAAACTAGCCCGAATGCCACTCCAACACTCGCCAAGCGCGCAGCGTATTCCAGCGGCTGGGCGCGCCTTCGGCAGCGCCCGGTTCGGCTACACCTTCTTCGGGGTGCACGTAGCCAAGGGCCCAGCGGCCGTCCGCGTCGCGCTTGGAGGCGATGATCTCGATAGCGTCCGCCATGCGCGGGTCGGGGGCTGCGCCCGCGGCGCGTAGATAATCCAACCCGCGCAGGATGTTGTAGCCCCAGCTCGCCGGGTACGAGAACTGCGTCCAGGGAGGGCCGCCTTTGCGATCCTTCGTGATCGCCTCGCCCGTCGAGAGCCGGCGGAACATGCGCCGCTCGAGCAGGTACTCCTGCCCGCGTTCGCGGGCGGGTTTCACCGCGGGATCGCCGCCGGTGGATAGCTCGAACTCCAGCAAACCCTCGAGCACGTTGATGGTGGTATTGAACGAGCCGCGCGTCGAACCGATCTCCTGGTCACAGTTCCAGCCGCCATCCGCCATCTGCTCGCCCAGCAGCCGTCCCACCAGCGGCTGCATGTCTTCGCCAAACGCAGGATTTCCTGCGTAGTACGCGCCGAGCGTGACCACGCGGCCGTTGATGCAGGGCTCCACCTCGCCTTCAAAGAATGGTTTGCGCCACCAGCTGATGTCTTCGTCTTTGGGCAGTTCTTCCTTCTGGATGTTCATGAGCCAGCGCACGTTCTCGCGTACGCGGGCCACCGCGCGCTGTGCTGGCTCGCTCGTGGGGTCAAGCCCCATGTCGCGCAGCAGCAGCAAATTGCGAAGCGTGGGCCATTCGGGAAAGCGCTCGTCGCCAGGCCAGGTTCCGTCTTCGGATTGCGCCGCCAGCAGGTCGGCGCCCCAGCCCTCCATGGCGACCTTGGCGCGCTCCGCAGCCACCGCGTCGGCGGGCGCGCCAGTCAGATCACGCATCACCTGCCAACGGATGGCGGGGTCCGAATCCATTAACCATTCAATCGCGTTCATCAGGCTTCCTTCGAGGATCGTGGGTTGCGTCATCTAACCGGTTACGGTATCGCA
>CAZKFU010000086.1:0-3098 GCA_964552165.1 uncultured Acidimicrobiaceae bacterium | reverse complement strand
GAACGCTGGGCAACATGGAGCGCCGCGGGGTGGGCACCCTCGGCCGACAAGAGCTTGTGAGTTGACGACTCTCCATTAGCGCTATTAGGTTACGGCCGCTCAGTTATCAGCGCTAACCAAGGAGAGGTCGCATGAGAAGGCTGGCCGAAGCCGTCGTCGGGCGGAGAAAGTGGATATTGGCGGCGGCAATGGTCGCCCTAATCCTCGCCGGCGCCATCGGTGGCGGCGTGGCCGGATCCTTGTCAAACGGCGGCTTCCAGGACCCCGAGTCCGAGTCGGTGGCCGGAGCGGACCTTCTGTCCGACGAGTTTGGAACCACGCCTCCGGCGATGATCCTGGTCGTCGGCGCCGAAACCTCGGTCGACGATCCCGAGATCGCCGCGGCCGCCATCGCCCTGACGGGTCGGCTCGCCACCGAGGACGCGGTGACCGCAGTGTCCTCCTACTGGCATCTCGGCTCCCCGCCATCGCTGCGAAGCGACGATGGCCGCCAGGCGCTGGTTTTCGTCTCCATCGAGGGAGAGCAAGGCGAGGTCCTCAACCGATCCAGAGAGCTCAAGGCGACCTACGGGGGGACACAGGGAGGTCTCGAGGTGCTGGCCGGCGGGCCGGGGCCTCTGTTCTCCGAGGTTCAGGAGACCACTGAGAGCGACCTGGTGCGAGCCGAGTCGATTGCCTTTCCCATAACCCTCGTCCTCTTGATCATCGTCTTTGGGAGCGTGGTAGCGGCCCTGCTTCCCCTTGGTGTCGGTGTCTTCGCGATCATTTCCACCTTCTTCGTCCTCCAGATGCTCACCGAGCTGACCGAGGTCTCAATCTTTGCCCTCAACCTGACCACTGCCATGGGGTTGGGACTGGCCATCGACTACGCCCTCTTCATCGTGTCTCGCTACCGGGAGGAGATGGCTGGGGGACACGATCAATACCAGGCGGCGATCCGAACCATCCAAACGGCCGGACGAACCGTCCTCTTCTCCGCCGGCACCGTTGCCGTTTCGCTGGCGGCGATGCTGGTCTTCCCTCTCGCTTTCCTTCGCTCCTTTGGCTACGCCGGCATCGCGGTGGTGGCGCTAGCCGCGGTGGGAGCGGTGGTGGTCCTCCCCGCACTCCTCTCGGTGCTCGGACCTCGGGTCGAGAAGCTGAAAGTGCGAAAGGTCAGGGCCACTACCTCGGAGACGGGGTGGTGGCATCGCGTGGCAACCAACGTCATGAGATACCCCATACCGATCGCCACCGTCTCGATAGCGCTGCTTCTCTTCCTTGGCTCACCATTCCTCCGGATCGAGCTCGGACAATCCGACGACAGGGTCCTTGGGGAAGGGTCGGAAGCCCGGGTCGTCGGCGACGTCCTCCGCGAGAACTTCAGCACCCTGGAGGGCTCGACCATCAATGTCGTCGCCACCTCGGCATCAGACTCCGGGCAGATCGACCAGTACGCATTGCAGATCTCGCTGTTGGAGAACGTGGCCCGGGTCGACGGGCCCACCGGCTCCTATCTCGGAGGAGTCCAGGTGGCGCCCGCGGGACCGGCTTCGACCCGCTTCGCAAACGATGGGGGCTTCTACCTCTCGGTGGTGCCCGGAGTTGACCCGGGCTCGGCCGACGCCGAGGCGTTGGTCGAGGACCTGAGAGGGATGGCAGCACCGACCGAGGTGCTGGTGACAGGTGAGTCCGCTGGGCTCGTCGACACCAAAGACTCTCTCTTCTCGGCCCTCCCCTGGGCCCTGGCGATAATCGCAACGGTGACCTTCGTGGTCCTCTTTCTCATGTTCGGCTCGGTCGTGGTCCCGCTCAAGGCGGTGGTACTCAACCTGTTGTCGTTGTCGGCGACATTTGGGGCGATGGTGTGGATCTTCCAAGACGGCAATCTGTCCGGGCTTCTCGGATTCACGCCGACCGGACGGCTCGAGATGACGATGCCGATACTGATGTTCTGCATCGCATTCGGCTTGTCGATGGACTACGAGGTGTTCCTACTCTCCCGAATCAAAGAGGAGTACGACCTGTCACAGGACAACGAGCGCTCGGTGGCGTTGGGTCTGGAGCGGACCGGCCGGATAGTCACCGCGGCCGCAGTGCTGATCTCGGTCGTCTTCATATCGTTCGCCACCTCGGGCGTCACCTTCATGAAACTGTTTGGCGTGGGAATGACCCTGGCTGTCCTCGTCGATGCCTTTGTGGTGAGAACGACACTGGTTCCCGCCTTCATGCGCTTGGCCGGTGGCGCCAACTGGTGGGCGCCGCGATGGATGAGAAGCATCTACCGTCGGTTCCGGATATCAGACACTGTTGACCTCGACCGTGTCCCCAGCCCAGTATGACAAGCACGTCAGACACCGAGTCAAAAAGCAGAAGACGAGCCCGCAAAGGCCACGGGGACGCCCTCGCCTTGGAGATCCTCGACGCCGCCGAGGCACTGTTCATCGAGACCGGCAGCAAGGAGGCGGTGACGATCAGGGCGATCGCCGACCGGGTCGGCGTCACCCCTCCCTCGATCTACCTCCACTACGAGGACAAGGACCAGCTCATCTATCAGGTGTGCCGGCGAAACTTCGAACGGCTGGCATGGAGGATGGCGGAGGCAATAGGCGAGGGCTCGGTGATAGAGCGAATCGCCCGACTCGGCGTCGCCTACATGCGGTTTGGCCTGGAGAGCCCGGGCCAATACCGGGTGCTGTTCCTCGGCGAGCCGCCCGACGCCGTCGATTACGACGACGACCCGGGGGTGCGCGCCTACGGGATGCTCACCAATCTGCTGGAGGAGGGCATTGCCACCGGCGAGCTTCGAGGTGACCTGGACGTCGACTCCACCGCCTTCTTCCTGTGGTCGACCGTCCACGGCGCCACGCTCCTCCTCGTCGACAAGGGGTCGATGTCCGAGCATCTCCACCTACCCGGTGTCGAAAAGGCGATCCCGGCGGTGACCGAGATGGTGATCCGGTCGATTCGGGCCTAGTGGCCGGCCGTTAGCCCTCCCCGGTGAGCGCCGCGGCCTGTTCGTCGGCGACGAGGGCGTCGATGAAGCCATCGAGCTCACCCTCCAGGATCCTGTCGAGGCGGCGCAGCGTCAGACCGATGCGGTGGTCGGTGACCCGGTT
>CAZKFU010000085.1:0-5854 GCA_964552165.1 uncultured Acidimicrobiaceae bacterium | reverse complement strand
GTCGCACCGACCACCGCCACCACCCGATCGCTCACTTCTTGCTGACCTCCTCGAGAATCACCGGTGGCCTCAACTCCGAGTGGAGTAGACGTACCGCCAACTCCGTTTGTTCCCCGGCCACGAGATAGGTGATCACCCCGTCGCCAACGGTCATCGTGGAGCGAATTCCGCCGCTTTCCAGGGCCGCTGCGCCTCGGGCGGCCAAATCCCCTGAACCTGCGATGCCCGATCCGACGAGCGTCACCGCCCCGGCACGGTGGGCGATCCCCCTGACAAGAACCGGTTCGGCGTCGGACACCACCCATGTCCCGACATCGTCGGTGAATGAGGATCGAACCTGAATTGGGACCGAGAACCGCCGTCCAAAATCGACAGCGCCCTCGGTGAGGACGCCTGCGCCATTGACGGCGAGGGCGATCATCTCCTCGTATGTGATGCGATCGAGCCGCACGGCGTCGGAGACGATTCGGGGATCGGCGGTGAAGACCCCGGGTACGTCGGTGCAGATGTCGCATCTCTCGGCTCCCAGGCTGGCCGCCAAGGCGACGGCAGTGGTATCCGACCCTCCCCGACCCAACGTGGTCACGTCTCTGCTGTCGGGGTCGACGCCTTGAAACCCGGCGACAATGGCAACCTTGCCCGCGGTGAGGGCCTCGCTCACACGCTGGCCCGTGATCTCCTTGATGCGGGCTTCACCGTGCGACGAATCGGTGAGGATCCCTGCCTGTGAGCCGGTGAACGAGACCGCTGCAAAGCCCCGTTTTTGTATGGCCATGGCGGTGAGCGCCATCGTGATCCTCTCCCCCGCGGTGAGCAGCATGTCCATCTCACGCGCCGGCGGGTTCGGGCTTATGGCGTGGGCCAGCTCGACCAGCTGGTCGGTGGTGTCCCCCATCGCCGAGACCACCACCACGACATCGTTGCCGGCGCGCCTTGTCGCCACCACACGCTCGGCAATGGCCTCGATTCGCTCGGGGTCGGCGACCGAGGTTCCACCGTACTTCTGGACAACGATCGGCATGGGGATGTAGTTAACAGTTCACAGTTGACAGTTCACAGTTGGCACAGTCATCGGGCACAGTTAACAGTTCATGGGGAACTGTTCGGGGGCAATGGTGGGGACTCGAATTGGAATCCCCAACGGTCTACTGTCACCCCACACCAATGACCGACCGCCGCCGCCGCCAGAAGGAGCTTCGCACCGCACGCAAGGAGGCGGAGAAGAAGTCAAAGGCCCGCCGCGAGCTGGGGAGAAGACTCGGTTTCGGGCTTGGATTCGGAGCGTTGATCATCGCCCTCTTCGTGCTCGGCTCACTTGGCGACCGCGAGGGTTCACTCCCCGGTAGCTATCAGGGCTACCGAAATCAGCCCACCGCCTGCGACGCCGACGCTCCACCAGCCGAGTCCACACAGTCGTATTCCGAACCGACTCCGCAAACCGATATCACCGCTTCGTCACAGGTCATCGCCACCATCGACACTTCCTGCGGGGAGATCGTCATCGAGCTCGACACGGGCCGATCCCCCCAGACGGTGAACTCGTTCGTCTTCCTGGCTCGGGAGGGCTTCTATGACGGGACGGTGTTCCATCGGATAAATGCCGGTTTTGTGATCCAGGGCGGAGATCCGCAGGCCACCGGCACCGGCGGGCCCGGCTACCGCATCCCTGACGAGCACCCCGAGAGTGACTTCGTCTTCGCCCCGGGGGTCGTCGCCATGGCCAACGCCGGGAGGGGCACCACCGGAAGCCAGTTCTTCTTCGCCGTCGGAGAGTCGGCGGCGGCTCTCAACCCATCGTTCAACATCCTTGGCTCGGTGGTGTCGGGCACCGACACCCTGCGACGAATCGAGGAGGTCCCCACCGCCCGACGCCCGGCGTCGGTGGAACGCTCTCTGCCCCTGGAATCGGTCTACATCAACTCGGTCACCATCGAGGTGACCGGTTCCTGACACATTTCCCCGGCATCATGGGGCCTACCGATGCCGGTAGACCTCCACACCCACTCCACCGCATCCGACGGAACCAAGACACCGACCCAACTGGTCGAGGCCGCCGCCGCCGCCGGTCTCAGCGCCCTGGCCATCACCGACCACGACACCATCGACGGTGTCGCCGAGGGGTTGATCGTCGGGGATAGGGTCGGGATCGAAGTGGTCTCTGGTCTCGAGCTCTCCCTCCAATGGGACCGTGGGGGGATGCACCTCGTCGCCCTCTTCCTGCCACTTGGTCGAGGCCCCATTCAGGACCGGCTCCAGGCTCTCCGCTCGGGTCGTGACCAGAGAAACCGGCACATTATCCAGAGGCTGAATGAGCTGGCCGTGGAGATCACGATCGAAGAGGTCGAGGCGGTAGCGGGCATGGGGAGCGTGGGGCGGCCCCACGTCGCCGCGGTGATGGTGCAAAAGGGGCAGGTGCCGGACCACCGAACCGCATTCGACGAGTTCCTGGGAAGAGACCGACCCGCATACGTGGAGCGTCCCCGTCTCTCCCCCGAGGAGGCAATCGCCCTCACCGTAGAATCGGGGGCGGTTCCGGTGCTGGCGCATCCCCACACTCTCGGCATCGACAGGGCACAAGACATGGCGGATCTGCTGGAGCGAATGCGGAAGGCGGGACTGGTTGCGTTGGAGGCCGTCTATTCCTCGTATCAGCGGCACGAACGTTACGGCTACGAGCACCTGGCAAGGCGCTTCGGCCTTCTGGTCTCGGGGGGAAGCGACTACCACGGTGACTTCAAGCCTGGACTCGAGTTGGGCATCGGCTACGGCGATCTCGTAGTCCCCGAGTCGATTCTCGAACAGCTTCGGGAGCGTGCCGGATGACCGAGCGCCGAACCCTGGGGCTTGGTGGGGCAGCGGCAGTGGTGGCCGGCAGCGTCCTGTTCTCTCGAATCCTGGGCCTGGTACGAGAGGGGCTTCTCGCCGGCAGCCTTGGAGTCAACGTCGACGGTGACCTCTACCGCCAAGCATTCGCCATCCCCGACTTTCTCAACTACTTGATGGCCGGCGGCTATCTGACGATCACTCTGATCCCAATCATCTCCCGCCACCTGGCAATCGGAGACGACGTAGCGGCCAACCGTGCCTTTACCTCGGTGTTCCGGTTCATGGCCGTCGCCATCGTCACCCTGACCGGGGCGCTGGTCTTGGGCGCAGCGCCCATCGTCAACCTGGTCTTCGTAGAGCTCGACGCCGGACAGCAGAGGGAATTGACTGCTTTGACCCGGCTCGTTCTCCCCGCACAGATCTTTCTGGTCCTGGGGTCTCTGTTCATGGCAGCCCAGTACGCACGGCGGCGTTTCCTCTTTCCCGCCCTCGCCCCGATCATCTACAACCTCGGGATCATCCTGGGCGGTCTGACCGCGGCTGCCATGGGCGATCCGTCCCCACGAGGTTTCCTCCTCGGAGCGGTGGCGGGCAGCGCCGTTGGCAACTTCGGTTTGCAATGGTGGGGAGCCCACCGCACCGGAACCAGGTTGACCAGCCGCGCGCCGGGGTACTCGTCGGTGGGGGAGTACCTCTGGTTGGCGCTTCCCCTGATGCTGGGTCAATCGGTGGCCGTCCTCGACGAGCAGTTCATCCGATGGTTCGGGCAGATCCAGGAGGGAGCCACCTCCGGCCTCTCGTTTGCACGACATCTGAACATGGTGCCGGTGGGCGTGATTGCCCAGGCCGCAGGTGTGGCCGCTTACCCGTTTCTGGCGCGTCTTGCGGCCGAGGGCAAGGACGAAGAGCTTGCAGAGACAACCGGACGGGCGGCTTCGCAGACGCTTTTCATCGCGGTTGCGGCGGCAGCGGTGACCATCGCCATCGCCCAGCCGCTGGTGAGGATCATCCTCGAGTATGGGGCCTTCACCAGCGCAGATACCGAGCAGGTCTCCTCGCTGTTGATCGTTCTCGCTTTCTCGATCCCGGCCTGGGGCCTTCACCAGATCCTGTCACGGCATTTCTACGCAAAGCGCCGGATGTGGACACCGGTTCTCATCGGCACCGTGGCGACGGTGGCAGCAGTCCCCGCCTGGCTCGGTCTCTACCGTATCCGTGGGGTATCGGGCTTCGCCCTGGCCTCGACACTGGTCATGACCGGTTACGCCCTCGCCATGTTGGTCGCCTGGGGTACCGACGTCGGGCGCCACCACGTGCTGAGGCTGGTGCCAAGTCTGGCGCGAGGGGGAGTTGCCGCCGTAATGGCGGGGATCGCCGGGAGTCAGGCGGCTGCTTGGGTGACCCCAGATGCGGGCTTTGGCCTGGCGCGGGGAGTCGCTGCCGTTGCCACCGGGGTCGTGGTCACGCTGGGGGTTTTCGTCGGCATCGCCGTGATATCGGGAGCGCCGGAGTGGCGACTGTTGGTGCGCCGTCAGTCGTGATCGATGTCACCCGGATCGGGGCCGATGAAAGGTCGGGGCTCCGAGGGGTGACCGGCCCGCAGCCAGGCTGGAGGTCGGGTGGTGGCGGTGGGTCTTCGCTTGGCGGCTTCGATACGTTCCTTCTCCAGATGCTCGAGGACGACTGCTACCACCGCGGCCTCGAAGTCTCCCGCTCCTCCCTTGATCTCGATCGGACCGCTCATGGCAGTTCCACCAGCTCGATCAAGGTACCAGCCAGGTCCGAGGGGTGCACGAAGGCGACACGAGCCCCGCGTCCACCCCGGCGAGGCTCTGTGTCGACGAGCCGAGCCCCCTGAGCCGAGAGCTCGGTGAGAGCTGCCTCGATGTCCGTAACCGCATACGCAACGTGGTGCAAACCCTCCCCCCGCCTCTGGAGAAACCTGCCGATCGGGCTCTCGGCGCTCAACGGCATCACCAGCTGTATGAAGGAGCCACCGACGGGGATCATCGCCTCTTCCACCCCCTGCTCGGTGACGGTCTCCCGGTACAGAGGGGTGACCGCGTAACGGAGGGAGTACCCGTCGAGGGCGGCATCGAGATCGTTCACCGCAATGGCGACATGGTCGAGATTGAGCAACTTCACCCCCAAAGCGTATAAGCCCGCACCGCGGTCGACATCTCTTAGCAACACAACACCCCAGTTACCATCAGCGAGTCCAGGAGGTCCAGGTGAATCGAGCAGTGATAGTGGGTGCGGCTCGCACTCCGATCGGCAAGTACGGCGGAGTCTTGGCCCCGATGCGCGCCGTGGAGCTGGGCGGCGTCGCCGTTGGTGGTGCCCTGAGGCGTGCCGGGCTCGAGCCCTCGGTCATCGACGAGGTGATAATGGGCCAGGTCCTCCAAGCCGGGGAAGGGCAGATCACCGCCCGCCAAGCTGCCGTCAGGGGCGGCCTTCCGATGAGGGTGCCTTCGCTGACAATCAACAAGGTTTGCCTCTCGGGTGCGGCGGCAGTGGGGCTGGCGGCGCGGGCCATCCACACCGGGGACGCCAAGTTCGTGATGGCTGGGGGAATGGAATCGATGTCGAACGCACCCCATGTCGTACGCGAGCTGCGGTGGGGTGCCCGAATCGGCAACGCCGAGCTGGTCGACGTCATGCAGCATGACGGGCTGTTTTGTGCCTTTGATCACTGCTCGATGGGCGAATCGTCGGATCTCAAGAACGAGCGGTTGGGGATCAGCCGCTCCGAGCAGGACGAGTGGTCGCTGGCCAGCCATCAGAGGGCTCAGGCGGCAATCGACTCGGGCTCGTTCGCCAGGGAGATCATTGGTGTCGAGGTTCCGCAGCGGCGGGGTGATCCGGTCACGGTCGCCACCGACGAGGGGGTACGCGCCGACACCACCCTCGCCGGGCTCAGCGAGCTCCGTCCCGCCTTTCATCCCGGTGGAACCATCACGGCCGGTAACGCTTCACAGCTGTCCGATGGCGCCGCCGCGCTGGTGGTGGCCGACGCCGACGCAGCTGC
>CAZKFU010000084.1:0-5889 GCA_964552165.1 uncultured Acidimicrobiaceae bacterium | reverse complement strand
CTGACCTCGATGGTGGAGCTCGATCCGGCGGTGGATGTCGCTTCCGCGCCGCGCGGCCTCGCTATGGCGGCGAGGCAGAGGATCGACCGCAGTCCAGAAGTATCGCTTGGGGCAACCGGCGTAAGTGACGAGACCGGTGACCGAGGCTCCCTCCTCGGGCGTCTCGACCGGCGGCGGGAGGTCGGGGAGCAGGCTCAACTGCTTCTGCAGCTCCATCAACTCGTGGTGGTACTGGTTCTCGGCACCATGTCGCGATGCTGCCACGGCGGCAGCCTGGGGATTGGTAATCGTCTCTGCCACCAGACGCTGCCAGCCACCTTCGAAGTGGGGGTCGGGGTCGGGTGGGCCCGGCTCGTGGCGAAGGACGACCGGCCGGCCCGGGTCGTCCTCGTAGGTGACCTCGGTCGCCGACGCCGCGATCAGCTCGAACAGCTCGCTTGGAGCCTTGGGCGTCTTGAGCGGCTCACCGGTCCCGTACCAGAAGGCCCCGGAGCCGAGGAGGACCCTCTTGGCGCGAGTCAACGCCACATAGGCGACTCGCCACTCCTGGGCCAGGTGCTGCTGCCGGAGGGTATCGCGGAAACCCTTGTCCTCACCCCGGGGAGTGGCAGGCAGAGCATCGGCGTCGAGCCGCACCTCATGGGGGAGGTACTCCGGTTTGGTGGCCGGATCGGGAAACCCCATCGAGCGGGAGGGGAAGTTGTCCTTGGCCAGCGCCGGGAGCGCCACCACCTCCCACTCCAGACCCTTGGCGCGGTGCACCGTGAGCAAGGTCACCGCATCCTCGCCGGAGAGGCGGGCGGCGTCGAGTTGCTCGGCCGACTCCTCCTCCATCGCCTCCAAGTACTCGAGGAAGGACTCCAGGCTGGCCCGCCCCCGCAGAGGCCCCCAGGTCTCGGTGAGGTCGAGGAAGCGGTGGACGTTGAGCCGTGCCGTCATCCGGGGCACGGGTGGCAAAGCGTCGATGTCTGACCAGGCTCCGGTGACATCGAGGATGAGCCTGGTCAGCTCGACCAAGGTCTCCCCCTGGCCGGCTTCGAGGATCACCCGGTACTCGGTGCCGAATCGTTCCAGCCGGCTTCGGGCGTCCAACGGCAGCGCCTCGGTGTGCTCGGCCGACTCCAGGGCCTCGACCACGCTCCAACCCGGGAGATCGTCGACGTCCTCGTCGCCCTGGCTTGCCGATGCCAGCCGGGTCAGCGGGTACAGATCGGCAAACCCCAGCCGGAACCGGCTCCCGGTGAGGAGGCGGAGCGCCGACGGGCCATGCGCCGGGTCGGCGAGAAGCTTCATCCATGCCCTCATGTCGGCGACCTCGGGCACGGCAAGCAACCCCCCGACATTCGCCACCTCGACGGGTATCTCGTGGCGTGCCAGGGCATCCAGGACCACGGGGATGTCCTTGTTCTTGCGGAAGAGAACCGCCATCTGGCGCCAATCGGTCCCATCCTCATGGCGTTCCACGAGACGGGCGCCGAGCCATTCCGCCTCCCGTATGGCGTCACCAGCCCAATGGGCGACCACCTCGGCGTCGTCGATCTCGGTTTGCAGGGTCTGGGTCTCCCCCCCGATCAGGGCCCTGGCGGCGTTGGCCACATCGAGAATTCGCCTCCCCGAGCGCCGGTTCAAGGTGAGGATGCTTTGCTCCGCCGGCGAGCCGTCGGGCTTGGGGAAGTGCGTCGGGAAACTCGTGAAGTTGTCAGGTGTCGCCCCGCGCCACTCGTAGATGGTCTGGTCGACGTCTCCTACCGCGAGAACGGGGAAGCCTCGTCCGAAGACCGTCTGGAAGAGAAGCCGCTGCCCGGGGTTGGTGTCCTGGTACTCGTCGAGGACAACCAGTCGGTAACGGTCGCGGATGGTTTTCGCCACCTCGGGGTGCTCGGTGACGACGCGATGTGCCCCGGTCACGAGATCGCCGAAATCGAGGACCCCGAGCCGACGCTTCTCCTCCGCGTACCCGGCGATGACGTCAAGAAGCTCCCTCCTCCTCTCCCACACCTCGCCTCCGTCGTCCGGCACGGCGATGTCACCGGGCTGAAGCAGGTGGTCACCCAGCCGGGAGGCCAGGGCGAGCGGCGCCTCCACGCTGCGGCCATAGGTGAGGTCGAGATGGGCCCGAGGCTGCGACATCATCGCCTCCCGCATCAACTGGCGCCCATAGGTCGGGGTGATCAGCTCCACCGACCTCTCGACACCCACCAGGGGACCGAATTCACGGAGGATCTGGGCGGCGAACCCGTGGTAGGTGTGCACCTCCACCTCGCGTCCCAGCTCTACCTCATCAACCAGAGCCTGGCGGATCCGTGCGGCCAGGTCGGCCGCCGCCTTGTTGGTGAAGGTGATGCCCAGCACCTCTTCGGGCTCCAACCCGTGACGGGACACGGCTTCTGCCACGAACATGGTGATCGTGGTGGTCTTCCCGGTGCCCGCCCCGGCCGACACCCGCTGCGGGACCAGCCCGGAGGCGATGATCCGAGACTGCTCGGTGCTGGGCCTGATCGAGGTCATGGCAAGAACGACTCCCTGCCCTCCGGCCAAGCCGGGCATGACGACTTGATGTGACATCGGGCACAATGGGCGCCGGGCCGGGGCCGCCAATCCTCCTCGACCACCGAGGCGGTGATCGTCTCCAATCGCCGATGGACCTCGTCGACCCTCTCGATGTCGAAGGAACGGGTGGCGAGCCCCTTCTGTGTGGCAAGCGGATGCCAGAACTCGGCGGCTCCCACCAATCCCGGGACCTTGGAGTCGGCCTCGACCGCCAAGGCGTAGAACCCGAGCTGGATCGAGGAGGCGGCCTCGGGGATGCTGGGTAGCGTCTTCGATGTCTTGTAGTCGATGACCTTGAGCTGGCCATCGTGGTCTCGCTCCACACGGTCGACCCGTCCCCTCCACACCACGTTTCCCACCTCTTTCTCCACAGCGAGCTCGAGCGCAACCGGCGTCCCCGATGACGGCCACAGCGTGTAGAGCCGCTCCAGGAAGGTGCGGGCCCGGCTCTTCCACGCGGTATCGACGGGTGGCGCCCCGAATGCGCCATCGACCCAGATCTCGTCGAGCGCTGCCAGCGCTTCCTCGAGGGTGGCGTTTCTGTCCCCTCGAGCCATGGCGGCCGCCTCGGCATGCTCCATCACATCGTGGAGGACGGTTCCAAACGAGGCGTACGGGCCGGAGTCGGCTCCCATCTCGAGCACTCTCTCCACTGCATACCGGCGGGGGCATTCGTCGTAGGTGGATGCCTGGCTGGGTGAGAGCCTCCTGCTCGGGTCGCGGATCGGGGAGTCGTCTCCGCGCCCATGGATGCCGGCAAAGCCGGCCGGATCCCACCAACCTGGTTCTGGCGCCGCCAGGGCAGCCGCGGCTGCGGCCCTGCTTGCCGGAGCGGCCCCGGGGTCGGAAACCGTCCGTCGCAACATCGTCTCCGCCTCCCTGATACTGATCGGATCGCCGACCACCTCGGCGGGAGGCCCCAGGTGCTCGCTCCCGGTGGCGGCCATCATGAACCGCGAGGGTCTCAGTTCACCCTCGTCCACCGCAGCATCGGTCGCGGTCCACACCACCCGGCTCCGGGCCCTGGTGGTTGCGGTATATGCGAGCCTCATCTCCTCTTGGAGCTGGAAGCGGTGGTGTGATGCGCCATCGCTGGCTCGGTCGGACGAGAGCAGCTCGGGTCGGAGAAGGGTGAGCCGTCGGCGGAGGTCGGGGAAGACCCCTTCGCTGGCATCGGCGATGAACACCACATCGAACTCGAGACCCTTCACCTGATGCAGCGTGGTGAGCACGAGCCGGCTCCCGCTGTCGTCATGACGGAGCAGGGGTGTCGCTTCGAACTCTTCGGCGTCGAGCATGTCGAAGAATCGCGCCAGGGTGACTTTGGGATCGCGCTCATGCTGGACTGAGAGAGCCTGGGCCAGCGAGGTGAGGGCGTGTCGATGGCCCTTGAGGTCCGGTCGCTCGACAAACCGCATCATCTGCGGGACTGTGGACCACACCCTCCAGAAGCCCTCCGAGGCGGGGGCCGCCGTTGCCCAAGAGTGGTCGGCGAGGAGCTGCGATATCTCGGCATGCTCATCGAGGATCTCGCTCCACGGTCGACCGGAGCGGGCCCGTTCCCGATACAGGGAACGCTCGGCACCCAGGGTCGACGAGAGCAACGGGCCGAGGACGAGCCGGCGCAGGGAACGATCGACATCGGCGGCGACCCCGGGTTGGGCCGCGGGGTCGGCGTCGTTCCCCACGGCCGCCATGACCAGGTCGGCGATCATCCTCACCGCGGGGTGGTCGACAAGGCGCGACAACGGGGGATCGTGAGGGATGCGACGCCTGGTCAGGGCCCTCGACAGCTCGGGGAGAAGCCTCTTCTTGGTGCGGACCACGACCGCCATGCGATCCAGCGCCAGCCCCTGGGTGAGATGGAGCCGCTCCACCTCGGCCGAGATCCACTCGGCTTCGGCGGTTTGCTGATCGAATACGTACGCCTCGACTCTTCCCTCGTGGGCCGCGGGTGACACCTCACCCGCGGCCCCGGGAAGCCGGCCCGAGGAGACGATCCGCAGTGCCGACTCGAGGATCGGTGCCGGGACCCGGAAGCTCTGCGAGAGGACGAGGCGCCGCGGTGGTGGTCGGCCGGCAAGGCGATGTCTCTCGAGAAAGGTGGCGATGTTTCCCACATCGGCGCCGCGAAATGAGTAGATCGACTGATAAGGGTCTCCGGCCACGGTCAAATGGGCGCCGTTACCGGCGAGGACCTCGAGGATCCTCGCCGCCGCCGGTGTGGTGTCCTGATACTCGTCGACGAGCACATAGCGGATCCGCCCCGCGCTCTCCGGGCGCTCGGCCAGGGTGGTCGTCGCGCCCATCAGAAGGGTCCCATAGTCGATGCGGTGACGGCTCTCAAGCTCGGCCAGATAGCGCCGGTATATCCCAGGGAGACCACGCCAATCAGCCCTGCTCCCGGCGAGCCTCTCGACGTCGTCGGGATCGAGAAGGCGCTCCGAGCAGCGGAGGAGGAAGTCGGCCACCTCGGCGGCGAAGGATGGTGTCGCCAGTAAGGGCCGGTAGGGGAGGGGCCACCGGTCCGGCTCGTCGTTGCGGAGGACCTCTGCGACCAGCGCCGCCTGTTCCGGTGCGGTGAGCAGCGTCGGCGGGTGGTCGGCTCCGCCCGTCTCCAGGAGCCGATACGCCCATGAGTGGAAGGTCGACGCCGGCACCGCCCTTGCCGGGCCGCTGAGCGCGGCCCCGACACGGTCTCTGAGGTCGGCGGCGGCACGGCGGGAGAACGTGAGGACCAGGAGGCTCTCCGGGTCGACACTCCCCGTTTCTAGGAGATGGACGGCGCGCTCGACCAGGAATTGGGTCTTCCCCGTTCCCGGCCCGGCGACGATCAGTTGCGGCCCGTCGGTATCGGCGACGGCGTCGCTCCAGGTATCGGGGGTGATCACGCGGTCGGCGCCCTCCACCGTCGGGATCGTAGGTCGGGGCTGGTTGGGGAGGGGGTCAAATCCGGCCAGGCTGGGATAGATTGGGCGTGACGGTAGGAACCAAAGGAACCAAAAGGTGACGGATCGAGAAGCAAACTACGAGTGGGACTCGGCCATGTACCGGGAGGCCGTGGGTCAGTTCGACGGGGTGGCCAAGCTCATGAACCTCGATGAGAACATCGCCGGCCGGCTTCGGGTTCCCCAGAAGGCGACGGTGGTCGCGTTTCCGTTCCGCCACGACAACTACTCCGAGGTGGAGACGCTGTTCGGGTACCGGGTCCAGCATGTGACCACGATGGGGCCCACCAAGGGTGGGATCAGATACGCCCCCGACGTCAACCTCGGCGAGGTGGCGGCGCTGGCGATGTGGATGACCTGGAAGTGTGCCATCGTCGGCGTGCCCTTTGGC
>CAZKFU010000083.1:917-5916 GCA_964552165.1 uncultured Acidimicrobiaceae bacterium | reverse complement strand
GCCGAGAAGAGGGTGTTGCTCGCCCATGCCTTCCATTCAATCAGGCGCGACCTGGTGTGGCTGCTCCGACCCGTTGGTTCCCGTCATATGCTTGGGTGGTCCTCGAAGAGAATGGAATAGCCATGAAGAAACTGTTACGGCTGGCGCTGATAATCGGCGGTATTGCCTTCACCGCTAAGCTGGTCGCCTCGAAGAAAGCCGAATGGCAGGGGCTCTCCGAGTCCGAGATTCGCGCCAAGCTCGACGCCACGCTCCCCGATCAGATCCCTGAGGAGCGACGCGCCGCGGTCGCCGACAAGGTGGTCACCAAGATGAGGGAACGGGGCAGTCTTCGCGAGACCGATTGAGGGTGTGCTCCCCGGGCTTTGGTCGTCTCGGCGCCGGTGCCGGCACCGCAGGCGGCCAACAGCGTCACGGCGGCGATTCCGAGGAGGAGGTGGGGGCCGGGTTTCATGGCGGGGGAGACGTCGATCGGGGTCTCCCGGTTCCCGGAGAGCTCAACCTTCATGTCGAAGGCCTCGTGGTCAACTCACCAGCTCGATGGTGAATGGGTAACGGTAGACCTCGCCCCGTGACCCGGCGATCGCACCTTGGATGGTGAAGACCAGCCAGAGCACCAATGCGACCAGCACCACGGGGAGAAAGACGAGGAGCCCAACGCCAAATGTGAAGATGGCGATCAGGACCGCGGCAACGGTGGCGGCAACGGCATAGATCAGCACCGAGATGTTGAAGTTGAGCGCGTTGCGAGCGTTCTCGGCGACCAGGGCGCTCTGCTCTCTCTTGAAGAGCCAGACGACCAGTGGGCCGATCAGCCCTGGGATCCCGACGAAGGTGACCAATGCCGACAAGTGGGCGATCATCGACCAGTTGCGCTCGTCGGCTGGGGACATCTGGGGTGGCTGCTGCTCGGGCGGGGGTGTCTCCATCACCTGTCGACCTTAGATGAAATTGGTGGGCCGCTCCCCGGCAACGACCGAAATCCATTTGACTCCTTACATTGGAGGCTGATAGCCTGTAAGGAGCGTAAGCGATATAGCTCACTACAGAGACAGATCCTATGGACATCGACACCTCGGTCAGACCCCAACGGGCACTCGTGGGCTCTGCCCTGGTAGCCGTCTACTTCATTTGGGGATCGACGTACCTCGCTCTGCGCTTCGGCCTCGAGGGGTTCCCACCCTTCATTCTCAACGGAATCCGCTTCGTGGCGGCAGGAGGAGTCATGTACACGATCCTTCGCTTCCGCGGTGTGCCCGCCCCTTCCCGGCGCCAGTGGTGGAATGCGATCCGAATGGGCTCGCTGCTTCTCGTCGGTGGGGTGGGGTTGATGACGATCGCCGAGGACCTCGGGGTTGGTTCTGGGATCGCGGCTACCGCCGCCGCGGTGATACCGGTGTGGTCGGCGCTCATCGGAGGCTTCTTCGGACAATGGCCGGGGCGGCGTGAGGTGATCGGTCTGGCGGTAGGGCTGGCGGGCGTCCTGGTGCTGGCTCAGGAAGGCGATCTTCGCTCCAGCGTCGCCGGGCTGATGCTGGTGGTTTTGGCTCCGGTGCTGTGGTCATTCGGTTCGGTATGGGGAGCGCGGCTCGACATGCCACCGGGTTTCATGACCCCAGCCTCACAGCTCCTCTCGGCCGGGATGGTGATGCTGATCGCGGGCCCGCTCGCCGGCGAGCGAATGACTGCGATCCCCACGGGCGCCGCCTGGCTGGCTCTTCTCTATCTCACCGTCATGGGGTCGATCGTCGCCTACACCGCCTACGTGTTCCTGCTGCGCTCGGTCCGTCCCGCCATGGCCACCAGCTATGCCTATGTCAACCCGGTGGTTGCGGTGATCCTTGGTGTCACGATGGGCGCCGAGATCATCAGCGGCCCGATCCTCGTTGCCCTTCCGCTGATCCTCGTTGGGGTGGGATTGGTGGCGTCGGCGCCGTCTCGGTCGAGGACCGAACGCTCTCCGGTCATTAGCGGCGCTCCCGCCGAGGAGGCTGCCTGACCTTCGACGATTGTTCCCTCCGGCTGAGAAACCGGGCTCGTAGCGACTCGGAGGATCAGGGGACGACGTACTGGGGCGGCGCCTCAAAGCTCCACTCGAAGCCGGCTGCTGCCAGTTCCGCGTGCGAGATGTCCTGGGTCTCGAGCTCCTCTGCGCCCTCGAAGTAGCCACCGAAAGGGAAGCCGTGTGGCGTCGGCGGGTCGAACTCGACCGTGTAGGACGACGCCCGGGTCAGCGTCAGTGAGTACTCGGCCAGGTAGCGGCAGCCGTATTCGAGGCTCTCGATTCGCAGAGCCCCGGTTGTGGTCTCTCCAAGGACCACTCCATCGGGGTCGGTGAAGGTGAGCACGATCCCCGACAGCTCCTCGGGCTGGCCGATGCCGTCTTCATTCAGCTCGCAACGCCCGTCGACGTGGAAGTCGGTGAAGACCGATCCTTCGATCGTGGCTTGTCGGCCCACGCCGCAGGCGGCCAAGCCGAGGATTATCACTCCGAGAAGACTCCGAGCTGCGGGCATGGTCCGTGAAATGGATGGCATGTTCCTCACCACATGACTTGGACGTCCGTCGCCCCCCAGCCGTTCCAGAGCACCGAGGCGCCCGCGCGTCAACCGGCCGAGGAAAGGTCAGCCGAAGGTCAGGAGCCCTGCGGCAATGGCTCCGATCGCTGCAAGCGGTCCTATGAGCCAGCGTTCACCTTTCGAGCGGGAGGCGAAGCTGGTAAACGCGCCCACACCCACGAATGCCGTTACCACCCACAATGTGGATCGCATCCAGTTGTCGGGGACCGGAGCAACCTCAACGAGGGTGGTCATCGAAGCGAGCACCCAGGCCGCAAAGCCCAGGAAGAGAGCGGCGATCGCGCTGCGGAAGCGAAGGGGGCGGAGGAGGATTGGATAGACACTTCCCCATGCCAGATACCCCAACCGCATACCAAGAGCCAGGGCGGCATGAATGAGTGCGAGAAGGCCCAAAGCCGCGGCACCGGCGATTGCGATCTCCTCGAGTCCGATGCTCATCGCCGTGACGGTAATGGGGGTGGCATGCTGACGCAGTGGAGGATGCACGTGATCACTGCCTGCAGCTCGAATAGGACGCGTCGCCCATCGTGCATCCAAATGGAGAGTACGTCACCCAAATGAAGGTTGCCCTTCCCCTGTAGTCTCTTTTCCCAGGCTGATGCCCGGAGGCGTCGGCGGGACGGGACCCATGAGCGATTCAACTCCTATCGAGGAACAGCTCAAGCTCGCGATTGCATCCTTGGAGGCACAGCGCCCCGTGCTCGGCGACGCGGTCGAACCGGCACTGGCCGCCCTCAGAGCGCAACTGGAGGGACTGACCTCGGCGACACGAGCCGCAGAGGATCAACGGAAGCAAATAACCGTGCTGTTCGCCGACGTAAAGGGCTTCTCGTCGATGTCGGAGACGATGGATCCCGAGGACGTCTCCGCGGTGATGAACCGTCTCTGGACCGGGGTCGATGGGGTGATCACCTCCCACGGTGGTCACGTCGACAAACACATCGGCGACTCGGTCATGGCCCTATTCGGTGTTCCTACGGCCCGGGAGGACGATGCCGAGAGGGCAATTGGGGCCGCGCTCGACATGCAGGAGGTTGTCCGCCGGTTCGTGTCCGGCGACGAGACCGACACCGTCGCTCTCCAGATCAGGATCGGAGTGAACACGGGCCTCGCCATGCTGGGCACCGTAGGCTCGAGCGCCGAGTACACGGCCATCGGCCATACCGTCAACCTGGCGAGCCGGCTCGAGTCAGCGGCGCCTCCCGGTGGAATCCTCATCTCGCACCAGACCATGGCCCACGTTGAAGGCATCTTCGACGTCGATCCCGTGGAGCCGATCACCGCAAAAGGAATCGACGAACCGGTGAGGGCATACCTGGTGAAGCGGGCTCGGCCGCGCGGGTTCCAGTCCTCCACCCGCGAGTTGGCCGGTGTGAGAACGAGGATGGTGGGGAGGGACGACGAGCTTGCAATCCTGACGGGTGCGCTGACCGGCATCCTCGACCAGACTCCGCTCCGGCCCAACCTGGCCACCATTTTCGGGGATCCCGGTGTGGGGAAGTCGCGGCTGATGTTCGAATTCCTCAAGCATGTGGAGACGTTGTCACGCCCGGTTTGGCTGTTCCGGGGCCGCGCCGTGCAGTCGAACAGGGACCTTCCTTACACCCTGCTCCGGAGCATCGTTGGCGACCGCTTCATGATCTCGATTAGCGATCCTCCCGATGTGGCCCAGCAGAAGCTGGAGCGAGGCCTGGCCACGGTGCTCGGTGCCGACACCGACGCCGCGGCTTTCGTTGGTCACCTGATGGGTCTCGACTACGCCGATCACCCCGCCATATCGGGCCTGCTCTCAGATCCAGGAAGGATACGGGCCAAGGCTTTCTCTGCCTTTGTCAAGTTGATCCGCGGTGGGGTCGGTGAGCGCATCCTGGTGATGCTCCTCGAGGACATCCACTGGGCCGACGAGGAGTCTCTCGATCTCGCGGAGCATCTGATCTCAGAGTGCAAAGACATGCCAATGCTGATCGTCTGCACCTCCCGACCGGACCTGGACCAGTGGCGCCCGGACTGGCGGCGCGCCGACCCCACCCGGATCGAGATCGTGCTCGAGCCTCTGGGCGAAGACGCCACCCAGGATCTGATCGATGACGCCTTACAGCGTTTAGGTGAGATCCCCCCCGAGCTGCGCCGGGTGATTGCCGAACGATCCGAGGGCAACCCCTTCTTTCTCGAAGAGCTGGTCAAGATGCTCATCGACGAAGGCGTGATCGAGCCCAGCGAGTCGCAGTGGAAGGTGAACACCGCCGCGTTGACCGCCGACTCCATCCCGGCGACCTTGACCAGCGTCCTCCAAGCGAGAATCGACTCCCTGGACAGACAGGGGCGCCGCGTGCTGCAACGGGCATCTGTCATCGGGAGGGTCTTCTGGGAGGAAGCCGTCGATCACCTTGCCCAGGCCGTCGCCTCAGATGGGGAGATCG
>CAZKFU010000083.1:0-907 GCA_964552165.1 uncultured Acidimicrobiaceae bacterium | reverse complement strand
GAGAGTCAGCGATGTCGTAGAGGTGCTGGCCCGCCGGGAGTTCGCCTATCCCCACCCGACATCGGCGTTCGAATCGACTCGCGAGTTCATCTTCAAACACGCCATCCTTCACGCCGTTGTCTATGAGACGGTCGTCAAACGGCTGAGACGAACCTTCCACGCCGAGGCTGCCAATTGGCTCATCCGCGCCTCCGGCGACCGGTCTGTCGAGTTCGCCGGCGAGATAGGAGGTCACTTGGACCAGGCGGGAGAGGCCACCCGCGCCGAAGAGTGGCTGGTCAAGGCAGGTGACCAGGCCAAGAAGATCCACGCCTCGGAGGCCGCGGCCCGGGCTTACGCCCGGGCACTCGAGATCGCCGAGCGATCGCCAAATGCTTCGACACCGGCAACCCACCTCGCTGCCTTGGAGGGGCTGGGAGGGGTGCGAACCATCCAGGCCCGTTACGGGGAGGCGATCGAGACCTACGAGCGCATGAGAGACGCGGCCATGTCCCTGGGCGACGAGCTCGCCGAAGCGCGAGCAGAGCACGGTGCCTCCACCGCCGAGACCTATCGGGGCCGATTCCGGGAGGCGTTGGCAGCGGCGGTTCGTAGTCGCGAGGCTGCCCGGCGCGTTGGGGCGCGTCTTGACGAGGCCAAGGCGCTCTGGATACAGGCGTGGTCCAGCCTTCGGCTGGGAATGCTGGAGGAGACAATCGCTCTTGCCGATGAGGTGCTCGCCCTGAGCCGCGAGGTGGACGATCGTGCCCACCTGGCGAGCGTGCTCAACCTGTCCGGGGTCGTTGCCTACAGCCACGGTGCCTATGACGACGCCATCGCCCATTTCGAAGAGGCCGCCGGAATATTCGAGGTACTGGGCAACAAGGAGGAGGTGATGCCGTTGCTCAACAACATCGGTGTCATCTTC
>CAZKFU010000082.1:0-5997 GCA_964552165.1 uncultured Acidimicrobiaceae bacterium | reverse complement strand
CTCGGCATCGCGCATCTCGAAGACCACCGAGCCGTCAGGATTGGTGATCCGAGAATCACGGTGCGACCACTCGATGGCCTGATAGGGGTCGACGCCGGCGGTGGTGAAGCGGCGGGTGATTTGAAGGCCTTTGCTCATCGGGTGTCCTCCTCAACTGGTCACCTGGCATGGGGTCTGACCACTAGATGTTGTGGTTGGGGAAGCAAGAGCCACGACATCTGGTATTGATTCCATCACTGTAATTACACAGACGTAAGACGTCAAGGGTAATCTCGGGAATTGCCGCCGCCCCGCAGAGAACGCGAAAAACGCCCTTGGTGTGGGAAGTCGAGCCGAGGATCACACCCCGGGGGAAGCGGGCTCAGGTTAAGCGGGACCGACCAGATCGCGGAAACGGATCGTCGGTATTTCTAGGTGATCGCGGAGAGGATCCGGTATGAGCCCAGCATGCTCCCCAGCCCGAGGGCAAGCGAGACGCCGGCGGAGATGTCTTCGCCATTCATTCCCGCCCATGTCCAGACGGCGACACCGATTACCGCGCCGGCGACCGCCGACCAGATGATGGGACGCCGCTCATGGCGTACCCGGCTCAGGCTCCACCCCATGAGCAGCCCGAACCCGATGCTGACCGCGATCTGACGGCCGTCCATCAGCCGAGCTCGATGCCCTGCGTTCTCCACTTGATCGAGCAGCCCATCGAGGGGTACTGCTCCTCGGAGACCTGCCCTCCATCGAGAACCGCGTCGAGTGCCGCCCGGACATCGGCCCCCGTCACCGGGATGCCTGAATCGGGGCGCGACTCGTCGAAGCGGCCCCGGTAGACCAGGGATCGATCGGGGCCAAACAGAAAGAAGTCGGGTGTGCAAGCCGCGATGTAGGCACGAGCGACTTCCTGGGACTCGTCGAACAGGACGGGGAATCCGTACCCCAGCTCGCGGGCGACACGCCCCAACTCGGCGGGGGAGTCCTCGGGGTAGTGGTCGGGGTCATTGGAGCTGATACCGACGATTGCGACGCTGCGGTCGGCGTAGTCGCGGCTCAAAGCCACCAAACCGTTCTGGACGTGCTTGACGTAGGGGCAGTGGTTGCACATGAAGATGACCAGAAGAGCATCGCGGTCGGAGAGGTCGGCCAGCTTGACCACCTCTCCGGTGACGGTGTCGGTCAAGGCGAAGTCCGGGGCGGGGGTCCCCAGCGGCAGCATTGTCGATTGGACGGCCATGAATCCTCCTTGATCAAGTGTTTCAACATAGGCGGTCGCCCTCGTTGTTCCCCAATCGGCGGCGGTGTCACAACACGATCAACGAGTCGCCGAATTCGTGGGTCAGATACCCCCTGGTCGAGGCCTCGGCGTAGGCGAGATCGACCAGGTCGCCTCCGGCCAGCGCCTCGAGGAGCAGACGGTGGGTGGAGCCCTCGTCGTGCCACCCGGTGATAAGGCCATCGACGACGGTTATCCCCCGCTCCGGAGTGATCACCAGGTCGGTGATACCTCGCGTCGGGTGAAGGCGACCGAGCCGGTCGGCGGCGGACTCCAGGGCCCTGACCACCGTGGTCCCCACGGCCACCAGCCGGCCTCCTCCCGCGCGCAAGACGTTTATCGCCTGGGCGGTTGGCTCTGGAACCTGGTATCGCTCCTCGGCCGGCACCTCGCCCGACTCGTAGGAGGCGATACCCGAGTGCAGGATCACCGGCAGCACCGTCACCCCATGCGCCGCCAGGTCTGTTATGAGACGGGTTGTCAATGGCCGGCCGGCACTGGGCATCTCAACCGACCCGGGTTGCACCGCGTAAACGTTCTGGTAGTCGGACAGTGGCCACTCGCCCTCGGTGTGCTGATACCTGATCGGCGAGCCGTGGCGGCTCAGATAGCGGGCGAGATCGGGCACGCCACGGAAGAGGCCGAGCCACAGGCGTGGAGCTCGGGGATGGCGGGCCAGCAGCTCGATGGTTCCGCCACCCGAGAGGGCGAGAGTCTCGGCTGCCGTGTCGGGCGCGGGCCGGGTCCCGATCCCTGATGGCTCCCTGATCTCCACCAGCCAGAGATCCTCTCCTTGGGGCGCCGAGAGGTGGACGCGGTAGGGGGTCCCGTCGCCCGATGTTGCCCCGATCGAGGCGGCGATGGTCATCGAGGTGTTGATGACCAAGGTGTCGCCGGGTTGGAGAAGCGACACCACTTCGGTGAAGATGTGGTGAGATATCCGCCGCTCCCGGCGATCGAGCAACATCAGCCGTACCCCGTCCCTCGGTGTGCCTCGCTGCTCGGGTGGGGTGCCGGCGGCCCTCAGCCCCGGGTTGGTTCGGATGGCGGTCATCGGTCGACCTCCGACCGGGCGTGAAAACGGCCCGATTGGGGTCTGGTCTCGATGAGCTTCATCAGCCCGGGCACGCTGTCCTCGGGGGGCGGGCGATCTGTGACGTCCTCCCCAGGGAAGGCCATCTGCTGCATCTGAGTGTTCATGTCGCCGGGGTCCACCCAGTAGACCGAGACCTTTTCCTCTTCGGCGGCGAGGACGAGGGAGATCTGTTCCAAGGCGGCCTTGGACGACCCATACCCGCCCCATCCCGGGTATCCCTCGACAGCAGCGTCGGATGTGATGTTGACGACCACCCCGCCGGCGGCCCGTAGCAGCGGTAACGCCTCCTGGATCAAGCCGAGGGGTGCCAGGACATTGGTCCGATAAACGGCTTCCAAGGCGGTGAGCGGGTAGCCCCCCAGCGAGGGGAGTGGCGACGGCCCCAAAGCGGAGGCGTTGTTGACCAGGAGATCGAGGCTCCCGTGCCGTCTCGCAGAATCGACAAGCGCGGTGCGGTGGGCGGGGTCGGTGACATCACCCGCCACAGGCTCGACGAGGCCGAGAGTGCCCACCGCGGCGTGGAGCCGATCGGGGTCTCGGCCGTCGGCTATCACCCACCACCCGCGAGCCGCCAGCTCACGGGTGAGCGCCCGGCCCAAACCGCGAGACCCTCCGGTGACGATGGCGACTCGGGGCTGGTCGAGGGTGCCGGGGTCGGGCATGCGGCGAGGATAGGACTGGCGTGTTCATTTGACAAGATCTTTCTGGTTTTATTGTGTAAAGGTGGTTCGCCGGTCTAGAGTCGGAGGCATGAGCCCGCTCCAGCTTCCGGCTCTGGGATCCCTGTCTCCGACCCGGCGCCGCCTGCTCGACGCCCTCAAGATGCGGGGTCCCGCCGACGCCGCCGGGTTGGCTTCCACCTTGGGGTTGACCCCCTCGGCAGTCCGTCAGCAGCTCTCCGTCTTGGAGCGCGATGGGATGATCGTGTTCGACCAGGTTCGCGCCGGCCCGGGGCGTCCCCGCCACCTCTACCGTCTCTCCGAAGCCGGTGACGCGCTATAACCGCGCGCCTACGCCGAGTTGACCAACGAGCTGCTGGATTACGTGCAGGAGTCGGATCCCTCGCTCATCGACGAGATCTTCGCCAGACGGCGCCAGTCTCGAATCGAGCGAGCGCAGGCGCGGATGTCAGGACTTGGGCTGGAGGACAAGGTGGCCGAGCTGACAAGGATCCTCGACGAGGACGGTTATGTGGCCGACCACGCCAAGAGAGACGACGGGACGTTCCTGATATGGGAGAACAACTGCGCCATCTTCTCGGTCGCCGTGCGCTACGGGCAGGCCTGTGGTGCCGAGATCGAGTTCATTCGCGCCGTTCTCCGCGGGACCTCGGTGGAACGAACCTCGCACATGGTGCAGGGTGCTCACCGCTGCGCCTATGTAGTGACTCCTGCCTGAGGGCCCTCGCCTCCCGACACCTCCCACCCTCTGGCCTCGAGCTCGGCGACCAGATAGTGATCGGCAACGGCCGAGAGATTGGGCCCGTCGCGGGCCGCCTCCGCGCCGAGGCACCGCTCCACCACATCGCGTACGGTGCGCGCCCAGGCTCGCCCGGAGGCGGTGGCCTCGGGAGTCAGGGTGGCGTCGCCATTGACGGTGTACACCCTGGCCTCGATCTGGGGGTTGGCGCGCGACCCCCGCTCCCCGTAGACAAGGAGGACGGCGCCGACAGGGACATCCTGGATTCCCCCGGCGGCCACGAATGCGCCCGAATACGCCCAGCCACTGGTCTTGGCGTGGTCGACCGAGTCGACGATTTTGGCCCAGTTCTTGTGGCGAGGGTCGCCGGCGAGAGGAATCTCCACGGCGACTGTCACGCTGGAGTCCATGACCGCGGAGGGTAAGCGACCCACCATTCTCGTCAACCCGGTTGTTTCGTCTCTAGCCTTGAGGCAATGGCTGTCCTTCGTCTCTTTGCCAATCTCCGCGAGCTGGCCGGAAGCTCTCGCCTCGACATCGAGGCGGAAACGGTCGGCGGGGTCATCGACGAGGCGCAAAAGCGGTTCGGCCCTGAGTTCGAGCGCACCCTGGCGAGGTCGCGGGTCTGGAAGAACGGTCGGGCCGCCGACCCAGAGGAGCCGGTGGCGAACGCAGACGAGATCGTCGTTCTCCCGCCGGTCTCGGGTGGGGGTGATCGTGGCTACCCGGCGCCCGCCGTGACCGCAGCCGACCTCATGTTCCTTTTCCCCGTGGGGGCACTCGCGGTGCTGATCCTTGCCAACCTCGTCGAGGGGCCGGCGTGGTGGGCAGCGGCCATCGCCGTCGTGGTGGCGATCTGGGCGGCGGATCTCGATGTGGCCGCCGAACTTCGTTCCAAGCCCTTCGCTGCCATCGCGGTCGTTCTCACGGCCGGAGCCTCGACAGTGGTGGCCCACTCTCTGGGAGATCTCGGCTACGGGCTCAGCCTCGTACTCGCCGTGATCATCACCCTCGGTTGGGCGGTCGGATTCGACGGGTATCGAGCCGTGGATGCTGTCGCCCCGTCGGTGCTGGTGGCGGTCTTGGCGGGGCTGGGGGCGTCTTCGATGGTCCTGGCCCGATCTGAGTTCGTCGCCGACATCCAGGCGGTCGACGTGTTCCTGGTGGCTGTGGTCACTGGGCTCGTCCTGGGTGGAGTCGTGGAGCGCCTCCCTCCGCTGCCTCTTCTCGATCCGTTCAGCGTCACCGCCATCGGCGCCGTAGGCGGGGCCCTCGTATCAGCGGCGTTATGGGACCTCGACATGGTGGGTTACCTCCTCGTCGGGCTCGGTGTGGCAGTGGCGCTGGTGGCTGGTAGAGGGTTCGGCTCGATGATCCGCACCGGCGCCCTGGTGCTCTCGCAACGGGGCCCGGGTGCGATGACCGCCATCGATGGCGCCATCCTCGCTGCAGCCATCTACTTTCCGCTGATCCGGGTGATCTTGTAGCGAGTGAGGCTCTCCTCAGCCACTGAAAGTGAGGGACAACTTCTTTCAGCGGCGTCCGCCGGTTAGCCTGTCGCCGATGGCTGACGCGAAAGGGCACCGTCGCGCCCCAATCGTCCT
Organism: uncultured Acidimicrobiaceae bacterium; assembly: GCA_964552165.1. Classification (GTDB taxonomy): domain Bacteria; phylum Actinomycetota; class Acidimicrobiia; order Spongiisociales; family ZC4RG35; genus CAZKFU01. The sequence goes on along the minus strand of CAZKFU010000082.1, from coordinate 617 downwards.
GCTTGTGATGGTTCTCACCGTGGCGCTGGTGCCGTTGGCGGGTAGGGCCGATATCACCCGAACACAGGTGGAGACGGCCTGTGCCGATTCCCGCGCCCAGCTCGAGGAGTACCGAGCCGCCCAGAAGGCATTCGAGGACGCGGCCATCGCCTACGAGAACGCTCTGGCGGCCGTTGCCGTCGTCGAGCGGAAACAGGCCTCTGTCGAGGGGTCTGTGGAGTCTCACCAGGCCGAGCTCGAGTCGATCGAGAGAGAGATCGAGGAACGGGCAGTCGAGCTCTACATGAGGGGAGGGTTCTCCACCCCCGGCCTCATATTCTCAGCCTCGAACGTCAGCGAGGTGCTCACATCCACCGAGTTCCTCAGCGTCGCATCATCGGACGGGCAGCGCTCGCTCAGCGAGCTGCTCGCCGCCAAGGGCGACCTCGATCGTTTCGGGGTGCAGCTCGAGGTGAACCGCAATGAGCTCAAGGAGGTCGAGGACCAGCGCAAGACCGCGATGGACAACCAGCAGGCGGCGATGAACGCTGAGCAGGCCGCGTACGCCAAGCTCTCAGGTCGCTGCCAGCAGCTCACGGTGGCCTTTGACGCCCAGGAGAAGGCCAAGGCGGCAGCCG
>CAZKFU010000081.1:2343-6013 GCA_964552165.1 uncultured Acidimicrobiaceae bacterium | reverse complement strand
GGTGCCAAGGCGGCGGCCTCAGCCATGGCCCGACCCCTCTCGGCGACCACCGCCAGGCCTTCGGGATAGGTGAGGACCCCTGCAGCCGTGAGCGCCGAGTACTCACCCAACGAGTGTCCTGCCGCGGCCGCCGGGGTTGGCAGATGTGGCGCCGCCTCCTCCCACAGTGTGCAAGAGATGGCGAAGATGGCAGGTTGGGCGATCTTGGTCCTCGTCAGCAGATCGATGTCGCCTTCGAGGCACGCTTCGCGGAGAGACCACCCCAGGAGCTCGTCGGCGGGGTCGCCAAGCAGGTCCGGGCGCCTGGTGAAGAGATCGGCACCCATGCCAACAAACTGGCTTCCTTGGCCGGGAAAGAGGATGGCGTACTCCATGAGAATCCGACTCGGCCCGGCCGTGGCTGGTTACCGATCAGGCCAGGGCGCCGACCAGTCGCTCGACATCGGTGGCATCGAGGTCGCGATGAGTCACCAATCGCCACGAGGTGCCCACCAACGAAGGCGGGTTCGCCCTGACCCCGGCGGCGTCCAGCCGGGCCTTCGCCTCCTCCCACGTCATCGACAGCGCCGGAAAGTCGACAAGGACCATATTTGTCTCAACGGCCTCGGTGTCCACGCTCCCCGGGAGCCTCTCGGCTAGGGCGGCTGCCAGCTTGGCCGCCAACACATGATCCTCGACCAGCCTCTCCCTCTCGGCGAGGGCGACTCGGGCTGCGGCCGCGATCACACCGGCCTGCCTCATCCCTCCTCCGAGCCGTCTGCGTAGGTAGCGAACCTCTTCCATGAGGTCTGCCTCGCCGCATACGATCGAGCCCACCGGGGCGCCCAGGCCCTTGGAGAAACAGAACTGAATGGTGTCGGCGACACCGCCATACCGGGAAGCGGGCACCCCGGTGGCGGCGACCGCGTTGAAGATCCGCGCACCGTCGACGTGGATGGCCAAGCCGTGCCGACGCCCGGTCTCAGAGGTCCGCTCCATCATCTCTATCGGGATGATCCTCCCTCCCGATCTGTTGTGGGTGTTCTCCCAGCACATCAAGGAGATACGCGGATAGAGGCGGCCCGCCACCGTCATCGCCTGCTCGACATGATCGACTTCGATCCTCCCTCCGGCCGCAGGCACGGTGCGGAACCCGACCCCGGAGAGGGCCTGCGGCGCCCCTCCCTCGATGTTGCGCAAGTGACTGTCCTCGGCCGCGAGCACCTCTTCACCCGGGGAGGTATGGAGCATGATGCACAGTTGGTTGCCCATGGTTCCGCTCGGGGTGAGCACTGCGGCCTCGTGGCCCACCACGGCCGCCGCCTCCTCTTCGAGCAGGTTCACGGTGGGGTCGTCGCGGTACACGTCGTCTCCCACAGGTGCTGTTGCCATGGCCTGCAGCATCGCCGCGGTGGGCCGGGTAACGGTGTCCGATCGAAAGTCGGCTATGCCGTCGCTAAAGGCCATGGCAAAAGGTTAAGCAGCTCACAAGCGATCGAGGGCGTCACCCATCCTCTCCACGGCCGCGGATATCCGCTCCGACCCCTCCACCAGGGCGAATCTGACATGACCCTCGCCGGAGGAGCCGAATCCGATACCGGGGCTCACCGCCACTCCTGCGGTGTCGAGCAGGTAGATCGAAAAGTCGATGGAGCCCATAGGGAGATACGGGTCCGGTATCGGTGCCCAGACGAACATTGTTCCCCGGGGCTTCTCGACTTTCCACCCGGTGTCGGCGAGCCCGTTGACGAGGACATCGCGTCGGTCCTGATAGACCGAGTTGACCTCACCCACCCATTGATCGCCCTCGTCGAGGGCAGCAGCAGCTGCGATCTGCACTGGCTGGAACGACCCATAGTCGAGATATGACTTGAGCTTGCCCAAAGCGGCTATGGCGGCAGGGTTGCCGACCACAAAACCCAGCCGCCACCCCGGCATGGAGTGTCCCTTGGTCATCGAGTACAACTCCACTCCCACGTCGGCGGCGCCGGGGACCTCCATCAGGGAGGGCGCCCGGTACCCATCGAATCCGATGTCGGCGTACGCAAAGTCGTGTACGAGGAAAACCTCGTGGTCGTGGGCGAACCGGACGAGCCGGGCAAGAAACTCGAGGTCAACACAACTCGTTGTCGGATTGTGGGGAAAGGAGGCGATGATCACCCGTGGCCGGGGCCAAGAGCCACGGAACACGCCCACCAGGTCGTCGAAGTAGTCATCCCCGAGCGAAACGGGTCGTATCTCGGCCCCCGCTATGGCGGGGCCGTAGATGTGAATCGGGTATGACGGCTCAGGGACTATCGCCGCGTCGCCTGGCTGGAGCAGGACCCACATGAGGTGAGCGAGCCCTTCCTTGGCGCCAATGGTGGCGATCACCTCGGTCTCAGGGTCGAGCTCGACACCGAAGCGGCGACGGTAGCGGTCGGCGGCGGCCTGTCTCAACGCGGTTATGCCGCGGCTGGCCGAGTAGCGGTGGTTGGCGGGCTGTTGAGCAGCAGAGGCCAGCGATTCCACGGCGATCTGCGGAGAGGGAATGTCAGGGTTCCCGAATCCGAGATCGATGATGTCGTTGCCGGTCGCCACCGCATCTTCCTTGCGACGGTTGATCTCGGCGAAGGCGTATGGCGGCAAATCGTTGATACGGCGAAAGTCGAGCATCGGGGCCGGTCAAGCTAACCCAGCTCGGCCCTTGATCCCGGCATCAACCGGCGATTCTCTCCATCAGGAACCTGACCCGCCTCGGGATCACCGAACGCGCCAGGCCCAGGCCCTCAGACACGATGGAAAGGAGGTCGCCAGGACCGTCCCAGTAATCCTCGACCATCTCGGGACCCGCCTTCCGGATCAGGTTGTCCAAGGCAAACAAGACCACGAGAACATCGTCTGCGAACCCGACCACCGGGATCACCTCGGGGATCAGGTCGACCGGGCTCGCCATGTATGCGGCAGCAGCACCCAACAGCAATTTGGAGCGCCGCGGCACGCTCGGGTCCTTGAGCAACCGGGCAACGAGCTTTACCAGGTTGGGCAGGAGTCGAACCAGATCGTCAACAAGACGTCGAACTTGAATGGAGCCGGTGGTGGTGCCACCGGGGGGCACGATCTCGTCGGGCTCGACCGGCTTGTCGTCTCTCATCCCACCTCGATGTGCTCGGTGCGATCCTTGCCCTTTTCGTTGTCCTCGTCGCGGCCCACCGCACCCAACTCGTCGACAACTGCTTCGACCGCCTTTAGCGCTTCGACCGCAGCCCGCAGAAGATGTACGGTCGCTCGCTTGCCGGCCCTCTTCAACGCCGACACCGTCGCCGACTCCGGGTTCACCTTCGGCGTACCTTGTCGGCGCCACCAAACGTCACCGAGAGAACGCCCTGGTCGAACCTGGCCCGCGTCACTTGGCGTCGGTGCAGGGCGTCGGGAAGCACAAAACTGCGCCGGTAAGGGCCCAGTTGGACGAACAGCTCCTGGCCTTTGCGGTAGACGTCGAGATCGGAGCTCTCCACCAGGGGGATCTCCACCTCCATGGTGACGTCGATCCCCTCCTCGATGATTCGGAAAGGGCTCCGGGCCACGAGATCCGTGATCGGGTCGAAGTCGTACAGCTCGAAGGCCATGTCGCGAAGCAGCGAGATGCCGACGATCTCATCATCGAAGAGGCGGAGGCGAAGCCTGGGAACTTCGCGAAATGCGTCGTCGA
>CAZKFU010000081.1:0-2333 GCA_964552165.1 uncultured Acidimicrobiaceae bacterium | reverse complement strand
CCGCGGCTCGAACGCGTCCTGCATGTCCCGGGTGTCGACCGTGTCGAGGTGTGCCTTCTGTATCGACCGCCACCGGTCGAAGTATGGATCGGCCACTTCGTCGGGGAGCACCCTGTTGACGATCACCGCATCCACCCCGTAGCCGAACAACCCCAAGTAGCTGTAGGTGCGACGGGCTTCGTCGATGACCATCTTCTCCGGGTTGAGCACCAGCCGAGCCGAGGTGATAGTGGGATCGCCGAGAAGAGCGCGAACCTCCTCGACTCCGGCGAACACCGATGCGGCCGCGGTGAACATCTCATCCTCGGGCACGGGGAGATCGGTGAATCGGGTCAAGATCGGCCGGGCAGCCCTCATTATTCGTCGCTCCGTTGGCATCACCTTCTCGAAGTACCAGGACAGCACCTCGGGCAGGGAGAGCAGCCGGAGCGTCTCCGCGGTAGGTGCACAGTCCACGATCAATGCGTCGTATCGACCCGAGCGAGCGAGGCGATTCACCTCGAGAAGGGCGAACAGCTCGTCCATACCCGGGAAGACAAGGAACTCCTCGGCCTCGATCCCGGCCACTCCTCCCCAATCGAGAACGTTCATCAGCTGATCGCGGATCGATCCCCAATAACGGTCGAGTTGGCGTTGGGTATCGATCTGCTGACCCTCTAGCCCGGGTGCGATCTCCTCCGGCTCGTCACCCAGAGGTATTCCGAATGCGTCTGCAAGCGAGTGCGCGGGGTCGGTCGACGAGATCAGCGTTCGATGACCACGGTCGGCGGCGGCAACCGCGGTGGCGGCGGCAACCGTTGTCTTGCCCACACAACCTTTGCCAGTGACGAGCACGATCCTCATGATTCCTCAGCCGAGGTCGCCAACTCGCTTCCGCAAACCGCGGAGAGCTGTGGTCACGATCTGCCGCTCGGCCTGACGCCGCAAGAATCCCGGGAGCATGAAATTGGGCTCAACGTGAAGGGCGTAGACGACCTCGGTGGCATGGTCGTTGGTTGCGGTGAACGTGTAAGACCCTTCGAGGTACTTGAGATCGGCGTTGGGTTCGGCCACCCAGCTGATGTTCGTCGGCTCGTCGTAGGTATAGGTGAGCTGATAGCGAAGCTCTTTTATCAACCCCTCGATCACGAAGCGGGCGCGCGAGGGGCGTCCCCGGTCGTCGGTCTCGAGGACCTCCACCTCCTTGACGCCCGAGGCCCACTCTGGGTAGGAGGCGACGTCGGCAGCCACGGCAAATACGGCCTCCGGTGTGGCATCGATTGCCAGGGTGTGGACTGTGGCCTCGGTCACGTCGGCAGACTAGCCGGGCACTGATTCAAGCCCCCGGGCGAGGCGCAGCGGCCGGCCGGTGGCCCGGAAGTAGCCCAGGTTGCGGCAAAGGGTGTCGCCAACCCGCCACCGGGTGGCCTGTGGTTGGTGAACGTCCCCGAAGAAATGAAGCCGAGGCCGTCTCGCCGCCAGGAACTCGAGAACTGGGACCGATCCTCGCTCCAACCGTCCGGTGATCGTGTCGCGTTGCAACGGGTCGACGGCGGGTGGGATGTGGGTGCACAGGATCTCCACCTCCCCCAGGCCGTCCAGGCGACGGCGCATCTCGTCATCGTCTCCCAGGCCACCAAAAGGGCCGGGAACACCGCCACCGGCAAATCCGATTCTCATGCCCTCGATCTCAAAGGCACGTCCGTCGGCGAAGACCCAATTCTCAGGAAGGTACTCCTGCAGCAGGTCAGGGTGATCGACATTCCCGTGGATCACATACCCCCTCCCCCCGTCGAGGGCCCTGCGGCACTCCTCGTATTGGGCTCGCAGCCCCAGGCCGAGCGTTGCCCTCACGGCATCCCAATCCCCCTGCGACACGTCCTCCCAAAGCCGCCGCATCCCGCCAAAGTCGCCCCGGCCGCGCGCATCGGAGGTCTCCCGGGCGAAGTCATCGCCGAAGGCATCCGCGATCAAACCGTCACCGGTGCGATAGTCGGTGAGGTTGACCAGATCTCCGAGAATGAGCACGGTCTCGCCGGTGGTCGTGACGCGGCGCAGAGCATCGAAGGCGGCGTGCACATCGGAGACGAGCAGCATCAGGTCTCTCGCGACCAATATCCCGCCCACCAGACAGCGGCGCCGGAGCCGGCCACCGCCAGCAAAAGGGCCAGGGGCCACTCGATGCCCAGGGGTGAATACTCGGCCGAGAGACCGGCCATCCCCAGTCCGATGGCGCCGCCAATCGCCCGGCGGCCCCAAAGCCCCCACCTGCGCTCAGGGTCCAGCGCAGGGCGATCGTTGGCATCGGCCAGCGCCGAGGCGACCAACCATCCGACAAGAGCCAGCAACCCCGC
>CAZKFU010000080.1:0-6074 GCA_964552165.1 uncultured Acidimicrobiaceae bacterium | reverse complement strand
CTTCGAGAATTGGGTTGACATCGCATAGGTGAATTGGAGGGTGAACCTGGCGAAGGTGGCCATCGACCCCGAGATGTCGCACAGCAGGAAGACCTCCGGTCGATGGGGGTGGGGCTTGCGGAACTGGGGGTCGGCAGGTACTCCCCCTGTGGCGAGGGAACGCCGCATGGTCCGCTTGAAGTCGAGCCGACCCGCGCGACGGCGACGTCGTCGCGCCAGACGCGCCGCCAGCTTGCGGGTGAGAGGTCCGATGGTCTCCTCGATGGCGTCCAGCTCGGCCGCAGTCGCGTGCATCAGATCCACGTCCTCGACCAATGGTCGTCGAAGGGTCCTGGCGACCGCCTCGCTCCCCCGGTCAGCGACCAGTCGGCGACGGATGTCCTCCTCGATGAGTCTCTTCAACTCGGCCACCCGGGTCCTGGCCTCCTCGCCGAGGAGACGGAGATCGAGATCGCTGAGCTCGGTCAGCCTCTCACTGAGCGCGGCTACGAGCCGACTCTCCAGCGATTCGATACCAAGGCGACGCAGTGTGCGGTAGAGGTAGTAGGTGCCGCCGACAGGCCTTCCCGGCTCCACTCCGGCATACGCCGCCACCGCCCACTTCGCTCCCCCCCGTAGCGCCGCGGCATCCATGTCGACGAGGGCCCGAAAGAGCGAATCGAGTAGTGCATCGGCGTCGCCTTGTCCCCCGGCGCCGCCGTCGCCCCCGCCACCCCCCTCGATGCGAGACGGTTCCGACTCGTCAAGGGAAGGGATCAGCGCGAAGTACGCCTCGAATGCGGTGTCGAAAGCCGGTTCGTGTCGCTCGCTCTTAACCAGGGTGGCACGCAGTGTCTCCCGGAGGGCGCTCCGGTCGTCGACCCCGGCGACCTCGACGGCGCGGAGAGCGTCGATCGTCTCCGAGATCGACACCGGGACCCCACTGGTGCGGAGCTCTTCGATGAAGCTGGTGACGACGCCGATCACGGCGGTCAGGCCTGTACGGCCGCCGACAGCTCCTTGGCTGCCTTGTCGATGTCGGCCTGGTACTTGAGGAGGACGTGAAGGGTGTCGCCGACGACCTCGGCATCGATGTTGGTGACCGATAGGGCCAGAAGCGTCCGTGCCCAGTCGATCGTCTCCGAGACAGACGGCGCCTTCTTCAAGTCCATGGCCCTGATCGATCGTGCGAGACGGGCGATCTGCGACGCCAGTTGCTCGCCAAGCCCGGGGACCCGCGTGGTGAGTATCTGCTCTTCGCGCTCAACCGTCGGGTAGTCGATATGGAGAAACAGGCAGCGCCGCTTCAGCGCCTCGCTGAGCTCCCTGGTGTTGTTCGACGTGAGCACCACCATCGGTGTGGTGGAGGCCACCATGGTCCCCAGCTCCGGGATCGAGACCTGGAAGTCCGATAGCACTTCGAGCAGCAGCGCCTCGGTCTCGATCTCCAATCTGTCGATCTCATCCACCAGCAGGACGACGGGCTCGTCAGACCGAATCGCCTGGAGAAGCGGTCTCTCGAGAAGGAAGTCCTCGCCAAAGATGTTCTGCTCCAACTCGTCCCAATCGTGGCTGGAATCGGCCTGGATCCGCAGCAGTTGCTTCTTGTAGTTCCACTCGTACAACGCCTTGGACTCGTCGAGGCCCTCGTAGCACTGGAGCCTGATAATGGGCCGCTCCGTGGCGGCGGCCAGCGACTTGGCCAGCTCGGTCTTGCCGACACCAGCCGGGCCTTCGACGAGGATCGGCTTGCCCAGTCGCTCGGCGAGAAAGACGACCTGGGCTATTCGCGTGTCGGGGAGGTAGTCGACGGCGCGTAACGCTTCTGCCGCCGCCTCGGGCGTCTTGAATTCCATTCGTCTCCTGGTCGGAGAGCACAGTCTACGGCGAGCCCCGATCCGGGAGACATTTCTAACGAGGGCGCGGACGGGTCACCCACACCCCCATCGCCGCTATCACCAGGGTCAAGCCGATCAGGCTGGTCCACCATTGAGGACCCTCCTCGAGGGCTCTACCCGGCTCGATCACTTCGAGCGAATCGACTTGAACAAAGGACTCGCCCTGTCGTTCGGGATCGTGATACTTCCAGACCCCAGTTACCCGCACCACTGGTCCCCGAACGCGGTACCCACCGGGGTCGTCGAGGCTCTCACCGAGGGACGTGGGCATCCGGATCCCAACTCCGACGTTTCCCCCGACACCCGAACTCCCCTCCCGGGTGGGCTCATACACATAGCCATCGTCGTTGAGCTGGGTCCACATCCACCCGTCGTTGCGGAAGCCATAGTCGCCCACCAGCTCACCGGTCAATGCCACTTGGGTCCCCGACAACTCAGCGCCACGTTCAAGTAGATCGGATACGGTGACCTCCTCGGTGGCACCGACCGAGGCCGCGGGTAACAGCAGCAATGCAACCGTGGCTAGAAGAAGTCTCATCGTCCCCTCATCCAGGCGTAGAAGAACCCAAGAAGGGAGAACACCGCCACGAATTCCAGTCGCCCTGCCCACATCTGGAGCATGTAGACGAGTTTCAACAGCAGGGGCATGGTGGGATCGGTAACTCCCACCGACAGGCCCACGTTGGCCGAGGCACTGACCGACTCGAAGAGTGCCGACTGGAGGTCTATGCCGTAGGCCAAAGCCACTCCGGTGCCCAGGAGGTAGAGGGCGACGTAGAGCAGAGAGATCGTCATCACCGACTGAGTGAGATCTGGGGTGAGATGCTTGTGCCCCGACTGGTAGTAGGCGGTCCCGACCACTGCGCGCTCGGGTAGCAGCACGTGTTTGATCTGGTTGAGAACGGCCTTGACCGTCAGCCCGATTCGTAGCGATTTGACGCCTCCGGCCGTGGACGAGCCCATACCACCAAGCGCCATGGCGATCGCAATCCCTCCAAAGGCCAAACCGCCCCACGAAGACAGCTCAGTAGACGAAATCGTGGAGAACCCAGTGCCGGTGTGCGCCGAGAGAACCTGGAAGAGCCCCTGCCGGGTGAGACCGGCCACAGAGGAGAAGGTCCCCGCAATGGCCAGCCCCAACAACGTGAGGACGAGGGTGTATCCAAAGGTTGAGAGGATCGTTCTGGTCTCGAGGTTGGCCAGGATTGAGCGGCGAGGGCCACGCCATAACGAGAAGTGGAGACCAAAGGACATCGCCCCCGCAACCATCATTACGGCGGCAGCCCCCTCGAAGATCGCCGAGTGGTAGTACCCGATGCTCGTCGACTGTGGTGAGAAACCCCCGGTGTCGAAGCCGGCAAAGAAGATCATCAGTCCGTGGAAGAGTGCCCTATCGAGACGGAACCCCAGCGCTAGCCAACCCACCAGACCCAGCGTGAGGACCCCGAACGCGAGGTGGACCATCGAGACCGTCCAGATGAACCGAGCCGTCGAGGTAACCGACGGAAGTATCCGCTCCTCTCGCGCTTCGCCGAAGTAAAGAGTGATTCCCCCCGCACCGGCGAACAACGAGAGCGCAGCCAAGATGATCCCCTGCCCACCCAGGAACTGAAGCATGTGCCTCCAGAAGTTGAGCGAAGGCGCCAAGTGGTCCACGTCGCCGAGGAGAGAGAGCCCGGTGGTGGTCAACCCCGACATGGCATCGAAGAAGGCGTCGACAGGGCTGGCAAAGTGTCCCGACAAGAAGAAGGGCACTGCTCCGATGACGGGTGCGATGAGCCAAGTCAGCGCCACCACCACCATGCCGTGACTCCAGTCAAGTCGCTGAATCTCCGGAGCCAGCCGAAGCCCGATCACGCCGAGAAGACCGAAAAGACCCACCATTGCCAGAAAGGACCCGAATGGGTGCCATTCCCGTCCGACCGCCGACCAGACCAGCGGCAGCGACCCCGCCGCCGCCATGACCAGGAAGATACGGCCCAGGTAGAATGCTATGACCCGGAAGTCCTCGCCAACTGGTCGAACCAACATCTCAGATGATGGCCATCACAAGCATTGCCAGCAGATAGGCGGCAAGCCCGATCAGGCCCACAACCAAACTCTCGATCGCGAACGCGGCCAATCCACCGAGGAGCCGGGTGCGACTCTTGGTCTTACCAGTCGGGCTCAACGTCGGCGCTCCCTGCGATAACCGAGCGCCTTCCGGACCTCATGCTCCAGGTCAACGCTGCTGACAGCGGTGACGGCGTCACCTGGTCTGAGGGTGGTAGTGGCGGTCGGAACCTCCACCTTGTCGCCGCTGACAACGGCCACCAGAAGCGACCCTTTGGGTAGACGAACCTCTGCCAGAGGCCGCTCGCTGAAGTCAAGCGGAAGGTCCACTTCGTATACCGAGATCTCTCCGCGACCTAGATACGAGATGTGGGTGAAGTCGGAGATCTCCACCTCTCGTGTCATGAGCCTCACCATGAGATCGGTGACTGCCACCACCGGGATGTCCAGCGCCTCGAATGTGGGACGGTTCAAGGGGTTGTTGAGACGCGCCAGAACGTGTCGTGCACCCAACGTGGATGCGAGCTGGCAAGCCACCAGGTTGACCTCGTCGAGCCCGGTGACGGCCAACACCCACTCGGCGCGGTCGGCATCGGCCGATCGGAGAAGGTTGACATCGGTGCCGTCTCCCTCCAACACCAGAGCCTTCGTCATGTCGGTAAGGCGCGCCGCATGCTCCGGGTTCTCCTCTATCACCGTCACCGTGTGACCCACCTCGAACAGCTCGCGGGCGAGAAATGACCCGACCTTGCCTCCGCCGACGAGGACGATCCTCACGCCTTCTCCTTGAGAGCTAGGTACTTGCCGATCTTCTTCCTGGCGCCGCTGCGAGCGGCTGCCACCACCAAATCTCCGGGGGCAAAGGTGAAGTCATCCCCGGGAATTATGGTGCGATGGCCTCTGTAGACGGCCGCAACCCGCAGGTCATCCTCGAGCTCGAATGCGCTGACCGGCAACCCCGCCCCATTGTCGCCGATCGTCATCTCCACTATCTCGACATCTCCGGCGGGGAAGGTCACGTGGTAACTGAACTCTTCACGAACGATCTGCTCGTGCATCACCTTGGACGTGAGCTTGGCGCCGGGAACAAAGCGGACGTTGAGGGCGCGGTACGCCTCCTCCCGCGCCGGATCATCGAGCCGGGCAATAGTCGTGGGTACACCAAAGACACGTTCGGCCACCTGCACCGCCATGGCGTTTCCGTTGTCAGAATTGGTGGCGGCGATAAAGGCGTCGGCGAACTCGATTCCGGCATCGCGAAGAACCCTCACGTCGTAAGCGAGTCCGACGTGGGTGGTCCCATTGAAAGTGGAACCCAACCGGGCGAACACCGCGGGCTGATTGTCGATCACCGAGACGTCATGGCCCTCGTCGGCCAGAGTGAGCGCCAGGTCGCTGCCGACCCGCCCGCACCCGGCAATCACGATCCGCATTGAACCTCCAGACGGCCTCTCCTGGCGGCCGCGATCTTAGGGCGAAAAGGGCCCGCGACCGGCGGACCCTGCGTCCTCACTCTTCCTCGTCTCGATCGGGTGTGTACTCAAACGTCAGATCGCCGATTCGGACTTCGTCGCCTTCCTGGGCTCCTGCAGCGGCGAGCGCCGCGTCCACACCAAGCCGTGCCAGTCTTCGCGCCGCCAGGTCGGCGGCCTCGGGGAGGGTGAGATCGGCCAGCGCCACCGCCCTCTCGGCGGTGAGTCCGGTGACCACCCACGCGGCGCCGACCCGATCCACCTTGAAACGTGGCGGCAGCGGACGGTGGAGTATGTAGCCGCGGCGTGCAGGGCGGGCCCGTTCCTCTTCGTCGATCAGGTCGGCGATGGCGTGGAGCAGCGCCCGGAGGCCATCTCCGGTGATCGCCGAGATCAGCATCGCCCCCATCTGCTCCGCCACCCCGGCCGCGCCAGGAAGGTCCCCTTTGTTGACCACGACCAGCCGGGGGCGTGCTGCCAGCTCGGGCGAATATGATCCCAGCTCCTGCTCCAGCACCTCGAGCTGGCGGGACGGAGGATCCTCTTGGAGCTCGGATGGGTCGAGCAACAACACCAAGACGCGCGCGCTCTCGACATGGCGAAGAAACTCCTGACCGAGCCCTTTGCCCGACGAGGCACCCTCGATGAGCCCAGGTATGTCGGCCAGAAGGAA
>CAZKFU010000079.1:4140-6088 GCA_964552165.1 uncultured Acidimicrobiaceae bacterium | reverse complement strand
TAGTGTCTTCCGCCAGCGACCACGAGCAGGATGCCGCAGGCCAGGAGAAGGTATTTGGGGACCAGCCAGACGCCCTCCCAGCGGAAGATCGCCTCTTGCCTGAGGGAGTGCGAGTACCACAGAACCGGGATGAGTGTGAGCACCGCGATGGAGTTGAAGAACAGCCGGTAGAACCGGAAGGAATCGCCCAGCCTCCGCTGCAGGAAGCCGGTCAGACGGCGTCGCCAGACTTCGTGCTCGAGGCCCCGCAGTCGTTCGGAGCGCGCCCGACCGAGTTCGAGCGCCTCGGTGAATTCGTCGATCTCGTCTTTCCAGATTGGAGCTGGCTGATGGAGCGCTCCGAGCACGTGGAGTGCGTGATCATCACCCACGGTCACGAGGACCACATGGGCGCCCTCGCCTACTTTCTCCGCGACATCCCGGTCCCCATCTATGGGACCAGCCTTGCCATGGAGCTCGCCCGGGGCCGGATCGAGGAGTTGGGCGCCGAGGCCGATCTCAACATCGTCACCACCAAGAAGTGGCTCCAACAGGGCCCCTTCCGTTTCATGCTGATCCCGGTCAGTCACTCGGTGCCTCAGGCGACGGCAGTGGCATTCGAGACGCCAGAGGGGATCGTCCTCCACTCCGGTGACTTCAAGCTCGACCCAACCCCGATCGACGGCGTCGCCACCGATCTCCCGGCGCTGGCCGCGTTGGGCGGCCGCGGGGTGCGCCTGTTGCTGTCCGACTCCACCAACGCCGAGATGCCAGGGTACGTCCCCTCGGAACGGACGCTGAGCCAGCCGATCACCGATGTGGTCCGGGACGCGCCCGGGCGCGTCATCGCGGCTTGCTTCTCATCGCACATCCACCGCGTCCAACAGATAGCCGACGCCGGGGTCCGCTCCGGGCGCAAGATCGCCTTCTTTGGGCGGTCCATGCAGCGAAACACGGGTGTTGCCACCGAGCTCGGCGTGCTCAACGTTCCCCCGGAGTCGGTCCTCGATGTCGTCGACCTCCTCAAGCTGAAACCCGAGAAACAGCTTCTCATCACCACGGGCAGCCAAGGTGAGCCGTTCGCCGCCCTTTCCTTGATGTCGCAGGGTCGCCACAGGTTCGTCGAACTCACCGAAGGCGACACTGTTCTCATCTCGGCAAAGCCCATTCCCGGCAATGAGACCGCAGTGTCCAAGGTGATCTCGAACCTGATGAGGCGAGGAGCGAGGGTGATCCATGGGAGCAACGCCCATGTGCACGTCTCGGGTCATGCCAGCCAGGAGGAGCTGCTGACCTATCTCAACGTGATCCGCCCCCGCGCCATGGTCCCCGTCCATGGCGAGTATCGCCATCTCAACGCCCATGCTGCGCTCGCCCGCCGGATGGGGGTGAGGTGGGTCGAAGTCGCCGAGGACGGCGACCGGGTGGTGATCGACGGCAGAGAAACCCGTATCGAGACCAGGGCGGTTCCCGCCGGGTATGTGTATCTCGACGGGTCGAGCGTGGGCGAGGTGAGAGACGCCGTGCTTCGAGACCGCTCACATCTCGCCGACGATGGGGTGGTGGTAGTGACCGTTGGCATCGACCACACCACCGGCGCCATCCTCCACGGCCCCGAGCTCGACTCTCACGGGATGATGGACGACCCGTCCACCATCCTCGCCAAGGCCGCTGAGGCGGTTCGTCAGGAGATGATCGACCGAGCCGACGGGCGGACCGATCTGGGAGAGTTGCAGAGGTCCGTGCGGCGAGCCGCCGGCAAGGTCATCCGAGAGGAGACCTCGCGTCGCCCGGTGATCGTGCCGGTCGTCTTCGAGCTTTGAGCGTGTGCAGTGGACCGCGGTGGCCGCGGTTGGGGGCACACGGTTGTGAAGCGTGTGCAATGGGCCGCGGTGGCCGCGGTTGGGTGCACACGCCGGTGATCGTTGTTGCCGACCGGGCGAGGTATTAGGGTTTCCCACCAATGCCA
>CAZKFU010000079.1:0-4130 GCA_964552165.1 uncultured Acidimicrobiaceae bacterium | reverse complement strand
GGGAAGGTCATCCGGGAGGAGACCTCGCGCCGCCCGGTGATCGTGCCCGTCGTCTTCGAGCTGTAGGCGGTCGTTGTCGCAACACCCTCTGCTGTGTAGGGTTTCCCGCAATGCCAACCCGGACACCCACCCGCCGGGGGGCAAACGGACGGAAGCGGGTGTCCTCGAAACGTAAGCCGTCAAAGCGGTCGTTGCGCCAACTGCTGGCGGCGTGGCGGCTCCGACTTCGCAAGACACTCGGTCGTCAGGCCGATGACGTGTGGGGTCTCGTCCTCATGGTCGTCGCCGCCCTGGTCGCCCTGGCGTTTCTTGGCCAGGCCGGTCCCGCCGGGGAGGCGCTGGCGTCGGGAAGCCTGCTTCTCTTTGGCCTGTGGCGATTTGCGCTGCCGTTGACGCTTGCCGGGATAGGGCTGGCGCTCATATTGGGCAAGCCTCGTGACGGGGCCGGTCGGCTCGTCCTGGGGGCGATCGCGGCCTTCACCGGCTCGCTGGCCCTATTTCATCTTCTCACCGGCGCCGACGCCCTCTTCGCCAATGTCGAAGATGCCAAGGGCCGCGCCGGGGTAATCGGAGCCGTCATCGCATTTCCCTTGAGGCGGCTGCTGGGCATGTGGGGAGCCTTTGTCGTTCTCTGCGCAGTCATCGGGATGGGCGTGCTCGTGATGACCAAGACCTCGGTGCGGGAGCTCTTTGTCGGCTTTGCCGATCTGGCTCGTTCCATGAGGCGGTTCGCTTCTGCCACCACCATCACCGGGGGTGGGTCGCTCCTACCGGCTGCCGCGGCGCCCACAGTGGCACTCCTCCCCCGGGGCAAGCATGCCAAGCCGCGACCGTCGACCACCTCGAAGCCCGACAAACCGAAACAGGCCCCTCGCACGACCCCACGTCCCGTTTCCCGCCCCCGGCCGGCGCCATCCGGTGCCGACGGCTACCGATTGCCTCCACTCGACATCCTCGGCGAAGGAGGCGGCGGGGATCACAACCGGCGTGCGCTCGAGGAGACGGCGCGCCAGCTCGAGGAGACCCTGATTCAGCACGGGGTCGAGGCGACCCTGACCAAGATCGTCCCCGGCCCGACGGTGACCCGCTACGAGATCGAGCTCGCCCCCGGGGTCAAGGTCAACCGGATCTCCAATCTCAGCCACGACATCGCATACGCCCTGGCAACACCCGACGTTCGGATCCTGGTGCCGATACCCGGTAAATCGGCCATAGGTGTCGAGGTCCCCAACCGAAACCGCCGCATCGTTTCCCTGGGTGACATCCTCTCCAGCGCCGAGGCGGTGGCGAACCCACATCCCCTAACCGTCGGCTTGGGGATGGACATCTCGGGGGACCCCAAGCTGCTCAACCTCGCCGAGTTGCCGCACCTGTTGATCGCCGGGGCCACCGGCGCCGGAAAGAGCTCGTGCATCAATTCGGTCGTGACCTCACTCCTGATGCGAACCCACCCCGATGACGTCCGGCTGATCATGGTCGACCCGAAGAGGGTCGAGCTCGGCCAGTACAACGGAGTCCCTCACCTTCTCACCAGGGTCATCACCAACCCGAAGAAGGCGAACGATGCTTTGAAATGGGCGGTGGCCGAGATGGATAGACGTTACGACCTCTTGGCCGAGGCCGGAGTCAGGGATATCGAGGGGTACCGGGCGAAGCTCGACATCGGTGGGCTCGACCCCGAGGGCTTCGACCGGTTCCCATATGTGGTGATACTCATCGACGAGCTCAACGACCTGATGATGGTCGCGGGCCGGGAGGTGGAGGAGTCCGTGGTCCGGATTGCCCAGATGGCACGTGCCGTGGGCATCCACCTCGTCATCGCCACTCAGCGCCCCTCCGTGGACGTGATCACCGGGGTGATCAAGGCCAACATTCCCTCACGGCTCGCCTTCAGCGTGGCCTCGCAGACCGACAGCAGGGTCATCATCGACTCGGCGGGGGCGGAGAAGCTGGTCGGGATGGGAGACATGCTGGTGGTAACCGCCAAGGAGCCGCGACCGGCGCGCATCCAAGGCTCGTGGGTGCGCGAGGCCGAGATCGCTGCCGTGGTCAAGTGGGTCAAGGAACAGCGCGGGGCCCAATACCGCGACCGGGAGGTCCTCGAGGTCGCCGCCGCCGCCGCCGCCGCAGCCTCGGCGGAGGCCGAGGACGACGAGGACACCGCCTTGATCAGGCAGGCCACTGAGATGGTCGTACGCTCTCAGCTGGGCTCCACCTCGATGCTCCAGCGCAAGCTCCGCATCGGGTTTGCCCGGGCGGGTCGGGTGATGGACATCTTGGAGAACAGAGGGATAGTAGGCCCGTCTCAGGGCTCCAAGGCTCGAGAGGTTCTGTGGACCGAGGACGACCTCGAGGAGTTGCTGGCCTCGGTGAAGGCGCCCGAATAGGCCATTCCCTGAACCCTCGCCACCGGAGTTAGCCTCCTGGCTGATGTACCAGGTTCTGGACGCCTCGGGAAAGCTGAGTGACGAGGCGACCGCCCCGCCGCTCGACACCATGGTCACCCTCTACGAGGCGATGGTCGAGGCCCGGGTGTACGACCGCAAGGGGATGGCCCTCCAGCGCCAGGGGCGGCTAGCCACTTATGCCCCTTTCGAAGGGCAGGAGGCCGCGCAGATCGGCGCCATAGCTGCGCTCCGCGATGACGATTGGGTGGCGGGGACATATCGCGACGCGGCGTTGATGTGGGCGGCCGGTTACCCGTGGGCGTCGTTGATCGCCGGTCGCACCGGGGACGAGCGGGGTGGCAGCCCACCGCCCGAGGTCAACGTTTTACCTCCTTCCATCACGGTCGGCGGACACATGATCCATGCCGTTGGCCTGGCATGGGGGGAAAGGCTGCAAGGGAATGATCGGGTGGCCCTAGCGTCCTTTGGCGACGGCGCCACCTCAGAGGGCGACTTCCACGAAGCGATGAATTTTGCCGCGGTGTTCGACATCCCCGTTGTCTTCTTCTGCCAGAACAACCACTACGCAATATCTCTGCACCTCTCCCAACAGACTCGGTCCGAGTCCATTGCCGCCAAGGCCGCTGCGTATGGGATGGAGGGCGTTCAGGTCGACGGCAACGACGTCCTCGCCGTCATCGAAGTCACCGCTCGGGCGGTCGAGAGAGCCCGCGACGGATTCGGGCCGACGCTGATCGAAGCGGTCACCTACCGGCTGGGGCCTCACACCACGTCCGACGACCCCTCGCGCTACCGCGATGCGGCCGAGGGCGCAGAATGGGCCGCTCGCGACCCTCTGCTTCGAGTTCAGGAGTACCTGAGGTCGCAGGGGTCGTGGGATGACACCTATCAGGCGCAACTCGAGCAGCGGTGCGCCCAAGTCGTGGAGGAGGCGGTCGCCGCGGCCGAGTCGCTTTCCGAGCCAACCCGTGACGAGATGCTCGACCGAATGTTCGCCAAGCCGACATCGGCGCTGGAGCGCCAGCGCCGTGGAGGCAGATGAGAGATGGCGGTTCTCAACCTGGCCTCCGCCATCAACTCGGCACTGGCCGATGCCATGCGAGCCGATCGGAGGGTCCTGGTCTTGGGAGAGGATGTGGGGCAAACCGGTGGCGTGTTCCGGGTGACAGACGGGTTGCGTCAGGAGTTTGGCGGGGAGCGAGTGATCGACACTCCGGTAGCGGAGTCGGGGATCGTCGGGGCCGCCTTTGGCATGGCGATCGCCGGTTTGCGACCCGTCGCCGAGCTGCAGTTCATGGGCTTCTCCTATCCCGCCTACGACCAAATCATCAGTCACGTGGCGAGGATTCGAAACCGGTCGGCTCATCGTTTCACTGCGCCAATGGTCATCCGCATCCCGTATGGAGGCGGCATCGGTGCCGCCGAACACCACTCGGAGTCGACAGAATCCATCTATGCCCATGTTCCGGGGCTCAAAGTGGTCGTACCCTCGACCCCTCGGCACGCCAAAGGCCTTCTCCTCTCCGCGATCGAAGATCCCGACCCGGTGATCTTCCTCGAGCCGATCCGGCTCTACCGCGCCGTCAAGGAGGAGGTTCCTGAGATCCCATATACGATCGACATCGGCCCCTTGCGCGTGGAGAGGGAGGGCGAGGACGTCACACTGGTGAGCTGGGGGGCGATGATCAATGGTGGGCGGGGCCATCTGCTCGACGCCCCGCA
>CAZKFU010000078.1:1039-6339 GCA_964552165.1 uncultured Acidimicrobiaceae bacterium | reverse complement strand
TGAAAAGCAACGACTTCGCCGACGGTGGGGCCATTCCGACAAACCGAGCCTTTGGGGAGCATGACCCCGATATCCACATCCGCCTCGCCGAGAACTCGAATCCCCACCTGGAGTGGGGAGATGTCCCTGAGGCCGCCAGATCACTGGTGCTGACCGTCGTGGACGTCGACGCTCCCCTCGACAAGTCGGAGGCCAACAAGGAGGAAGTGGTCCTGGACGAGACCACCCCGCGCGGCGACTTCACCCATTGGGTGTTGGTTGACATCAACCCCGACCAGTCGCGCGTGGACCCCGCCGAGTTCTGCCTCGGGGTTACCGCCCGCGGCAAGCGCGGCCGGACGGGGCGCCCCCGAGAGGGTGTCAACGACTACACCTCCTGGTTCGAAGGCGACCCCGACATGGAGGGTGTCTACAGGGGCTACGACGGTCCCTGCCCTCCGTTCAACGACGCCGTGGTCCACAGGTATAGGTTCGATCTGTACGCGCTGGACATCGCCGAGGTCCCGGTATCGGGCGACTTCACCGTTGCCGATGTCAAGGCCGCCATCGACGGACATATCCTCGCCCGGGCCACCCTCACCGGAACCTATACCCTCAACCCGGCTCTAGGCCCGGTCTAGTCGGCCATCAAGGCTCGCTGCCACCGCCACGAGTCGCGGCACATCTCGAGGAGGTCGCGCTTCGCCTCCCACCCCAGTTCTTCTCTGATCTTGGTGACATCGGCATATGAGGCGGCGACGTCACCGGGGCGACGCTCGACAACCCGTCGCGGAATCGCCCTTCCCGATGCCTCCTCGTAGGAGGCGAGGACCTCGAGTACCGTCGAACCCTTCCCGGTCCCCAGATTCCAGATATGGACGCCGGGGCGGCCGTGCACTCCCTCCAATGCCATCAGATGACCCACGGCGAGGTCGACGACGTGGATGTAATCGCGAACACCCGTGCCGTCCGGCGTGGGATAGTCGTCGCCAAACACCCTCACCTCCTCGAGCACGCCAGCGGCCACTCGGGCCACATAGGGCATCAGGTTGTTGGGTGTTCCCCGCGGGTCCTCGCCGAGCATCCCCGACGGATGCGCCCCGACCGGGTTGAAGTAGCGGAGTAGGGCTACCGCGAGGCGAGGGTCGGCCGCGGCGGCATCCGCGAGGATCTGCTCCATCATGACCTTCGACCATCCGTAGGGGTTGACGGCCCCTCCAGTGGCCATGTCCTCGGTCAGCGGAAGCGTTTGGGGTTCCCCGTATACCGTGGCCGATGAGCTGAATACGACGGTTCTCACATCGGCGTCAGCCAGTACCTCGAGGAGGCTTATGGTGCCGCCGACGTTGTTGTCGTAATACCGGAGCGGCTGCTCCGTCGACTCGCCCACGGCCTTCAAGGCAGCGAAGTGAATGCAGGCGTCGCATCCCTCTGCTGACCTCTGCATCAGGTCTCGGTCGCGGATGTCGCCGGCGACGAACTGGAAGCTCGCACCCGTGATCTGCTCTACGCGGCCGATTACCGACTCCTCCGAGTTGGAGAGATTGTCCACGGCCACGACCTGGTGCCCCGACGTCAACAGCTCGACGATGGTGTGACTGGCGATGAAGCCCAATCCACCCGTGACCAAGACTCGCATCTGGATGCGAGGTTAGGCGGACGTCGAGTCGAATCGAGGGAGGGCCAGGGTGAAAACGGACCAGTCGCCGTCACGGGAATAGGTGACGTCGCCACCCATGAGCCGCGCCAGCTTTCGGGCTACTGGGAGACCGAGTCCCACAGAGGAGGGATGGTTCGAACCGTTGGCTCTCTGGTACGGCTCGAAGATCCTCTCGACATCGGTGGTAGCGACACCAGGGCCATCATCTCGGACCTCAACATTGACAGAAGCGTCACCGCGGCCGAGGTTGACCTCGACCCGGGCGCCGCCATAGCGGTGGGCGTTGCCGATCAGATTCCGCATCACCTGCCGGAACCGCCGCGGGTCCCCAAGCACCGAAAGGTCAACCCCGGGCTCGGCAACTACCTTGACCGGGGTCTCGACGGCCTCGAGCACCAGGTCGACCTCTGCTACCGGATCCAGCCTCTCCTTGGTGATGCTTATCTCTCCGACCTCGTCACGCGAAGCGACCAAAAGGTCCTCGACGATCGCGGCCAGCTCATCCGCCTGATGGTGGATGACACGGGCCAGCTCGCGGCGAATGTCGTCCGAGAACGAGTTCCAACCCTCGGCCAGCTCCTCGGATAGGCCGACAACGGCCGCGATCGGGTTGCGCAATTCGTGAGAGACCGTGGCCACGAACTCGTCTTTGGCCTTGACCATCTCGGTGAGTTTCTCTTGGGTGGCGCGCCTCTCTGTGACATCGATCAGGGCGCCCTCGAAGAAGGCGACGTTCCCGTCTCCGTCGGTGACGGATCGGGCGGTGTCGCGCACCCAGATCATGGTCCCGTCGCGCCGTCTCAAATGAACGTCGAACTCGCTGACCACACCGTCGCGGCTGATCCTCTCCACCCATTGAGTGCGGCTCTCGGGATCGACGTAGACGTTCTCGACCTTGGCTACGTCGCTCAGCAGCGCCTCCACCGACTCCCATCCCAGGAGATTGGCCAGGGCTTTGTTGGCGGCCATCAACCGCCCGTCGGGCGAGCTTCGATATAGGGCGACGGGGACCTCGACGAAAAATTCGTAGAGCCCCTCGTTGTTTTTCATTCTGGCAAATAGGATCGACGTGATAGCGGCCTGGTTGCATGGGCCGAGCGACCCTCTCCCCGAGCCCCTGTGATGTCCCGGCGGAGATGCTCAGGTCTCGCCAAAGGGCAATTTCAGCTGCGGCTGTGGGCGCTGGTAACGCTGCAATGCGGTCCACGGCAGATGATCCATGAAGACCCAGGACCGGCGATGAATGCTGGACGGGCCGAATGCCTGGAGGGCGGCTTTGTGCACCGGGCACGGATAGCCTTTGTTCCCCTCGAAGTTGTAGGCCGGAAAATGCTCCGACCAGTCCCTCATGATCCGGTCGCGTGTCACCTTGGCCAGGATCGATGCTGCGGCAATCGACAATGACTTGCGGTCTCCTCCCACGATCCGGCGTGCCCCACCCACGAAGTCCCACTTCCCGTCGACGAGGATCGATGCGTCGACGACGTCAAGGCTCTGCAGCGCCCGTCGTGCCGCCAGGCGTTGAGCGTCCGACATGCCCAACTCGTCGCATTCCTCGGCGCTGGCGTGACCCACGGCCCATGAGGAGCACCAACTGGCGATCCTCTCGAAAAGGGCCTCGCGCTCGGTTTCGGTGAGCATCTTGGAGTCCCTTATCTTGTAGACGCGCCTGTTGCGGGGGATGATGGCCGCCCCCACGCTGAGCGGCCCCGCCCATGCGCCCCGTCCGACCTCATCGACCCCGATCACAAGGTCCGCGCCCGAGCTCCATGCCCTCCGCTCATACACCAGGCCCGGCGACGCATTGCGCAAGGACGGTCTCAGCTTGGGGGCGACCATTGGCACCGCGCCCAGCGTAGGCGCCGAACGGCCCAGGGCGGTGGCTCAGTTGAGGCGGGGGTCTTCGGGGTAGGTGGCGACCAATCGCAGCGGGCCCTCCTGTCGCCCCAAAACCGCCGACCACATCGATACCGGGTCGAGAAGTGGATCCCCGGCGTCGGCGTCGACCACGTACCAGGCTCCCTCCGCGATCTCCAGCTCCAGTTGGCCGGTGGCCCACCCGGCGTAACCGGAGTAGACCCTGACCGGTGATACGACATGCTCGGCTCTCGCTGTTCGAGATCGACCAGCATCAGCCCGCTCACCTCGGTGGACTCCGAGCCCTCATCGCCCACGAGGATGCCGATGGCGACCTCGGGTGCAACCGGCCCGCCCACGAACACGATGGGAGGATCGCTCTTGGGCGCCCAGTCGGGAAGGTGGGCTTCGAGAGGCTCGGTGCTGGGACGGTTGAGGACGACACCCAGCGCGCCCTCCTCATCGTGCTGGAGCAACAAGATCACCGTCCGATAGAAGTTGGGATCCGAGAGCGAGGGCGTCGCCACCAGCAGCTTTCCGGCGATGCTCATCGACTGATCGTGCCACATCGCGCTCTACGGTGGTGACATGAGATGGGACCCCGGCAGCTATCTGCGCTTCGAGACGCTACGCAGTCGCCCCGCCATGGATCTGCTGTCACGTATCGATCTCCAGTCTCCACGGCTGGTCGCCGACCTGGGGTGCGGGCCCGGAAACTCGACCGACCTTCTCCTCGCCCGATGGCCCGGCTCCGAGATCATCGGCGTCGACAACTCGCCGGAGATGCTGGCGGCGGCTAGGGCATCGGTGCCTGGTGTCATTTTCGAGGATGCCGACATCGCTTCTTGGTCTCCGCCGTCGCCTTTGGACGTCATCTTCTCCAACTCGACATTGCATTGGTTACCTGGCCACCGCACTCTGATCCCCCGGCTGGCGAGCCTCCTATCCCCGGGTGGCGTGCTTGCGTTCCAGGTTCCCACCAACTTCGACGCCCCTTCCCACACCGAATTGCGGCGTCTCGCCTCCAATCCTCCATTCAGCGCGCTGGTAGGGGACCTGGCGGAGCGGCAACGGAATGTCCTCTCCCCCGCGGAGTATCTCGAGATCACCGGCGGAACCGCTCAAGTGTGGGAGACCACCTACTTCCAGGTTCTCCAGGGTGAGGATCCTGTGTTCGAGTGGGTTCGGGGGACGGCCCTCCGTCCCTATCTCGATCGGCTCGGAGAGGATCACCTCTTCTTTTCCGAATACCGGGCTGCCCTCCGCGCCGCCTACCCAGCAAGCCGCGGAGGATGGGTGGTCTTCCCTTTCTCGCGCCTATTTGTGACCGTCACCATCGACGGCGAGTCGACCAGTATGGAGCCAGCATGAAGGCTCTCGTCAAGCACAACGGTCCCGGCCTGCAACTCGAGGAGGTGGCGCAGCCGGTGCCTGGTCCCGACGAGGTGTTGATCAAGGTCCACATCGCCGGCATCTGCGGCAGTGACCTTCACATATACAGATGGGACGAGTGGGCGCGGAGTGCAATCGAACCGCCGCTGGTGATAGGGCACGAGTTCGCCGGGCACATCGCCGAGATCGGGTCCAACGTCTCTGGATTCGAAGACGGCGACTTCGTGTCGGCCGAGGGTCATGTGGTCTGTGGAAGGTGCCGCAACTGTCTCGCCGGCCTGCGCCATCTCTGCCAGTCACCTCAGGGCATCGGGGTGAGTCTTCCCGGTGGGTTCGCCGAGTACGTCGTCGTCCCCAAGACCAACGTGTGGCGGCACGACCCCGGGCTCGATCCCGAGGTGGCGGCCATATC
>CAZKFU010000078.1:0-1029 GCA_964552165.1 uncultured Acidimicrobiaceae bacterium | reverse complement strand
GGTGCACACCGCCCTCACCTATCCGGTGTTGGGTGAGGATGTGTTGATAACGGGGGCCGGCCCAATCGGCCTCATGGCGGCGGCTGTCACCAGACACGCCGGGGCCCGCCACGTCGTGATCACCGAGCCCAACCCGGTTCGTCGCGAGCTGGCGCTGAAGCTCGGCGTGGACCGGGCGATCGACCCAACCACAGCGTCGCTGCCGGAGGTGAGAGACGAGCTGGGGATGCTGGAAGGCTTCGATGTCGCACTGGAGATGTCGGGAAGCCGCGCCGCGATGGAGGATATCCTCGAGAACGTGCTCCACGGTGGACGGGTCGCACTCCTCGGTCTCCCTGCGGAGCCATTCCCAATCGATTGGAGCAGGGTCATCCTCAACATGCTCACCATCAAGGGGATCTACGGGAGGCAGATGTTCGAGACCTGGTACAAGATGCGGGTCCTCATCGAGTCAGGTCTCGACATCAAGCCGGTGATCACCCACCGATTTCCTCTCGAGGACTTCGAGGAGGCCTTTGCCACCACCGCTTCGGCCGACTCGGGCAAGGTCCTGCTCCGCATCGGGACCGACTGACAGGAACCTCAGCTTCCACCGCTCGTATATGAGCGAAATCCCGCATAGATTGCGCCCGTCTACCCTGACCGCCCATGGCGAGCGGTGCCGTGACCAACCAGCCTCCTCCTCTCGAGGATTACGACCTCTTCGGATCCGATCCAATCCTCGGCCCCCTTCTCGACGCCTACGACGGCTCCGCTCACTCCGCCACCCTCGCCGAGTTCGGCAAGTCCGCGGGATCCAGTGAGAACTACCGACGGGGTTTTCTCGCCGAGAGTTACCCGCCTCAGCTGAGAACCCACGATCGATTCGGCAACCGCATCGATGAGGTGGAGTTTCATCCGGCGTGGCACGAGCTGATGGAGGCCAGCGTCAGCAGGGGCATGCATTCGGTCTCCTGGACCGATCCCAAGGGAGTGTTGGCTCGAACAGCCTTCAACTACCTGGACAGCCATGTGGAAGCCGGCCATTGG
>CAZKFU010000077.1:0-6350 GCA_964552165.1 uncultured Acidimicrobiaceae bacterium | reverse complement strand
GACCCCGGCCACGTCGTTGTCGACCACCTCCACCTCCCCGGTGTGCAGACCACACGCCACGTCGATCCCCAGCGGCGCCACCGCCCTTGTAATGGCTCGAGCGCAATGGATCGCCCGCGCCGGCCCATCGAACCTGGCGATGAAGCCATCGCCCGTCGTGTTGACCTCCAGGCCCCGCCACCTTCGCAGTTCGGCCCGGACCGCGGTGTTGTGTCGCTCCAACACGGTGGCCCATGCCCGGTCGCCGAGATCCGTCGCCCTCTCCGTCGACCCCACGATGTCGGTGAACATCACGGTCGCCAGCACTCGCTCCGGAGTCAGGGATGCTCGGTGGCCGGTGACGAACTCCTCTATCTCGGCCAACATCTGGTCGGAGTCCCCGGCCCAGAAGAAGTGGTCGGCTCCGGGTAGCTCAATGAGGCGGGCGTTGGGGATCTTGGAGGCGATGAAGCGGCCCTCTTCGATGTTCACGTCGGCATCGTCCAGCCGATAGAGGAGAAGGGTCGGAACCCTTATCGCGGGCAGTACCGGCGTCAGGTCCATCTGCGAGTTCATCCTCATGAGGGCTGCTGCGGCATGAGGGCTCGCCGCCAGCCGCAGGTAGCGACCGACCCATTCCCGGAAAGCCGGGTCGGACGCGCGGCTCGGGGCCACCGTCTCGATGTCGATCGTCCGACCCCAGGTACGTGTCACGTGATCGATGTCCTGGAGCCGGTTCTCCCAGGTGGGAGCCCAGGGGTAATCGTCGGAGCGAATGCGCTTGGCATAGGACCCGGTCAGGATGAGCCCGTCGGTGCGCTCTGGATAGGTGGCAGCGAAGAGAGCACACATGTTGCCGCCCTCCGAATGGCCGAAGAGGGTGGCCCGCTCCGAACCGACGGCGTCCATCACCGCCCTGACGTCGTCCATCCGAACCTCCAGGGTCGGAAGATGCTCGATGTCGACCGGGTCGGAGAGGCCAGTGCCGCGCTTGTCGAAGGTGATCAGCCGGGAGAACGATGCCAGACGTCCCAGAAACCTGGACAGCGCCGGGTCGTCCCACATCACCTCGATGTTGGAGACCCAGCCCGGTACGTACACCAGGTCTCGGGGACCGTCTCCGGTGACCTGGTAGGCGATGCTGACATCTCCGCTGATGGCGTACTTGGTAACGGGCACCGGGTAGGACCTAGGGCTCGGTCATGGGCGGAATGTCACAGTCATCGGCAGGTCTCGGGCCATGAGCACAACCGCCAAGTCAAGGGGGCGAGTCGACTGCTCACGCGCCGGGCGGAGGTGACTTTCGAGCTGCAGCACGCCGGGGGCTCGCCGATTCAGACCCGACCAGCGCACGGAGAGTCGAGGCGTTGAAGGGCTTTACGACGAAGGCGTCGGCGCCGGCCCGGCGAGCGAGAAAGCGATCAGGCTCTCGATCGAGCATCAGGATCAATCGGGGCCGGACATCCTGGGGGAAAGCGGCGCGCAGGGCGCGAACGATCGCCATTCCACCCATACTCCCCACTTGGAGGTCGGACAGCACCACATCGGGCTCGATGGTGTGTGCCATCTCCACCACGTCCTGTGGGGATTCCACCACTACGATCTCATCGTCGGCTGATGCGAGGGCGGCGTGGACGGCATTCACCACCCAGGGGCTGTCGGCGATCAGGAGCACTCGTGGCATGAAGAGCGACGTTACCCCGGAGATCATCTGGAGCGGCAGTCCGCTCCTAAGCTCACGTGCCCGTGCGTCGACTGTGCCTCCTCCTCCTGCTGCTCCCGCTGGGATCGCCAGCCTCGGCCCAGACGAGCGGAAGCGGAATCGACGTGATAGACGTCTCTGGACCCCTCGACAATGCCGCCGCCGACTTCATCGTCGATTCTGTTCACCGGGCGGCTGATTCCGGTCAGGGGCTCGCCCTGATCTTGATCAACTCGCCGGCGTTCGTCGGCGACGATGACCGTCTCGCCGAGCTCGCCACCCTGGTGGTGAGGCCTCCGCTCCCCGTTGCTCTGTGGGTGGGACCGGCGCCCGCCACCGCCTACGGCGGAGTCGCCCAGTTGGTGGCGATAGCACCGGAAAGGGCAGCAGCACCCGGAGCCGACATTGGTCGCCTCTACCCCACGATCGCCGGGGACGACCAGAGCTTGCAGTTGCCGGGATTCTCCGAAGCGTTGATCGCGGATGTCGAGGGCCAGCCCTCAGTGCGTCAGTACCTGCAGGCGCTCGACGAGAGAGTCCTTCCCACGATCTCGGGCCACGTGGAGGTCAGGACCCTCCGGCCGTTGGACGATGGGGTGACCCTGGTGGACGTGACCTTTCGCAAGCCGGGCCTACTCACTCGAGCCCTGAGGCTGGCGATCACGCCCGAGGCAGCCTTCTTCTTCCTGGCGATCGGAATGACCCTCGCCGCCTTCGAGTTCTATGCCATCGGCCCCGGTCTGGCCGCCGTGGTGGCGCTGGTATCGCTTCTCCTTGGCAGTTGGGGACTCTCTCAGCTGCCCACCAGATGGTGGGGTCTGGCTTTGGTTGTGGCGGGTTGGTCCGCACTGACGGCATCGCATCAGAAGGGAGGGGTAGCGGTGCTCTCCGGGGTGGGCGCCGTCGCCGTCTTCGTCGGGGGCATGAACCTCATCGATGGATCGGGCCAGATCGATATGAGATGGTGGCTGGTGCTCTTGGTGGTGGCGGCCGTGCTCTTCTTCTATCTGCTGGCGATGCCCACGGTGCACAGGGCGCGTTTCTCTACCCGCACCATCGGTGCCGGTGCCCTGATGGGCAAGCAGGGGGTGGCTCTGGTCGATTTTGCACCCGATGGCGAGGTCGAGGTTCAAGGTGCCAGATGGAAGGCAACGGCGCACCGTGAGGCGGGGATCAGCAAGGGCTCAGCGGTGGTGGTCGTCGAGGTACGAGGTCTCCTTCTCGAGGTCGAACGCCAAGATCGCGAAAACGAACTCTAAGTTTTCCAAGTTCTTCCTGGCATTCAACGCCAGAAGTAAATAGGTTTCCGCCCGTTGTTGCCCAGGAGGATCGGCTTGTCTCGTTTGGATGACTGGCAGTTGCATGCACTGTGCCGGGGAAATCACGCTCATCTGTTTTTCCCCCCATCCACATTCGAGCGCAAGGAAGACAGGGAAAGACGGGAGGCAAGGGCCAAGGCGATCTGCAGCGTCTGTCCGGTGGTAGCCCAATGTTCCGACTACGCCACTTCCATTCGGGAACCTTTTGGCATCTGGGGTGGGCTGACCGAAGCCGAGCGGCGCGCGCCCGGGGTCCGAATCGCCGGCTGACTGAGTCACCGCCGGCATCCCTAGCATCGCCGGGGTGAAGATCGAGAGGGTTCTCGCCAACAACCCCGGCCCTTTCACCGGGCCTGGCACCAACACCTGGATCCTCGACGACGGCTCCGGTCACGTTCTGGTGATCGACCCCGGGCCGATCGACCGGGCCCATGCCGATGCCATTGTCTCCCGGGTCGGGGCGAGACGGGCGGCGGCGGTGCTGGTCACCCATTCCCATGCCGACCATGCACCGCTGGCGAACCCCCTTGCCTCCGAGTTCGGAGTTGCCGCCGTCGGAAACGCCCCCGGCCCATGGTTCTCCCCTGACCTCATGGTGGGAGAAGGTGACACCGTGGGTGTCGGGGCCCTCGACGTGGAGGTGGTTCACACCCCGGGGCACTCCGATGATCACCTCTGTTTCCTTGCGGGACGCGCCCTTTTCACCGGGGATCACATCATGGGCGGCTCCTCGGTGATGGTGGAGCAAATGGCACCGTACCTGCAGTCCTTGGAGAGGCTCCGGGGCATCGATCTCGATCGGATGTATCCGGGGCACGGAGACGAGATAGACGAGCCGGCGGTGGCTATCGGTTGGTACCTGGCCCATCGGCTCCAGCGTCACCAGGAGATCGAGAAAGCGATAAGGGGTGGGGCGAGGAGCGTCGATGACATCGTGGAGACGGTGTATGCCGAAGTGGACTCCAGGCTCTACCCCCTCGCCGCCCAGTCGGTCCGAGCCCACCTCGGGTTGCTCTTGGCGGAGGGACGTATAGCCTTGAGCGACGACGACTACGTCATTTCTCCCCACAACTCCCCCAAATGAAATCGATTCTCCGCCCCCTTGCCATCGTTCTCGCCCTGGTTCTCTCGGCGCCCGCCGCGGCCGACGTCTCGCAGAGCCAGATCGATGACGCCCGCGCCCAGGTCGAGGCGTTGTTCGCCGAGACCGAAGAGCTGGGAGCGAAGGTCATGGAGGCTTGGGCTCGCCAGTCACTCCTGGATGACGAGGTCGCCAGCCTCACGCAATCGATCGATTTCACACGAGCCGAGCTTGCCGCAACGGAACAGAGACTCGCCGAGCTTGCCGTAGAGATGTAC
This sequence comes from uncultured Acidimicrobiaceae bacterium, assembly GCA_964552165.1. GTDB lineage: Bacteria > Actinomycetota > Acidimicrobiia > Spongiisociales > ZC4RG35 > CAZKFU01. Next base: position 1,991 of record CAZKFU010000077.1, on the reverse strand, counting down.
ATGGGGTCGACGCTCGGCGCCTCATTACAGATCCTCTTCACCGCATCGACGCAAGAGCGTGAAGCGGGCTTCGAATACTTGAAGTTGTCCGGTGGCAACGACGTCGACGTTCTCGGCTCCCTCAAAGCGCTGCAAACCGAGCTCGACCGACAGACCGAGCGCCTGGTGGAGGCCTCCGCCGAACAGGCCGAAGTGACCGCTGAGCTCACCATCCTGGGCGACCAGCTCGAAGCCGACCTTGCTCAGGCAAAGGCCACGTATGAGGCCCTGGTCGAGGCGAAGCAGCAGGAGGACGAGGAGCGGGCGCGGCTGGCAGCAGAGGAAGAGGAGCGCCTTGCTGCCGCCGCCAGCACCTCGACCACTACCACTACCACGGTTTCGAGTGGCGAGTCGCCGGCCCCCCCGACGACGACTCCTGCGACTACAGCTCCCCCGACGACGGTGCCGGTCACGTCTCCACCGACCACGACCCCGCCACCGCCGCCCCCTTCCAGTTCGGGAGGAGCATGTCCGGTGGCCGGCCCCAATTTCTTCACCGACACCTGGGGCGCGCCACGCTCGGGCGGCCGCACCCACACCGGCGTCGACATAATGGCTGGCCGGGGTACTCCCGTGGTAGCCGTTTACGACGGGACCATATCTCGGCGCACGTCGAACTCTCTCGGTGGGCTGACCATCTACTTCATCTCCGATGCCGGAGACCTGTACTACTACGCACACCTCGACGACTATGCGCCTGGCACCACCACCGGTCAACATGTCACCGTCGGGACGGTGATGGGTTATGTGGGAACGACGGGCAACGCCCCATCCAACGCCCCTCACCTCCACTGGGCATATCACCCCGACGGCGGTGCCCCGGTCAACCCCACTCCCCTGGCGCGGTCGCTTTGCGGCTAGACCGAGCGCGCCAACATGTGGAGCGCGGCGCGCTTGACCCACGCAGACCCGTTGACGCGAGAAGAGGACCCCCCGGGAGTCCTCTTCTGCTTGGATAGCCTCCCCAGACGCCGTATTCCTCCCCGGCTCTCAGGCACGTTCCGAGACATCATCGGTGAAGGTGGGGAAGAACGCATGAAGGGTTCCTCAGACCTCCCCTGTGACTAGTTAGTACGGGTAGCGAATGCACGAGGATCTCGGTACTGCTTGTATGTCGCCTCTGACGACGCCTCGAGGAGGATCATGACCCCGCCTTCCCAGCCGCCGGCCGCCATCCCGGCTCCCCTCGCTCCGTGGGGAACCAGGGCCGCCGGTGCCCTCATCGACTACCTGCCGGTGGCGATTCTCAACCTGATCACATTTCGCGCAGGGTTCTTCGGATTTCTCGTCGGGCTGGCCAGCATCGGGTACTGGATCTACCTGGGCAACATGGAGGGTGTCGGAGGGCAGACCCCTGGGAAGAAGGTCATGGGGTTGCGGCTGGTGGACGCCTCGGGTGGACTCATTGGCGGCGGTGCCGGTATCGGACGCAAGTTCCTCCATATCCTCGATGGGATCTGCTTCATCGGATTCCTCCTCCCCCTGGTCGACGCCAACCGGCAAACCTTCGCCGACAAGCTGATGACGACGTTTGTGGTTGAGGGCGCGGAGCGTCGCCCGTTCTCGGTCAACCTCTGGACCGAGTCCGCCTAGCGGTCAGGCGGCGCCCTCGCCTTCGAGATCGGCGAGGAGTTTGGCGAGGCGCCCGGTGCACGTCTCATCCGCGGCCGGCGGCATCATCTCCAGCAGCGTCTTCGCCGCTGTGGCGAAGGCTCGAGCGGCGGGGTTCCCCGGCAGTGCAGTGACAACGGGTTTGCCCTCGTCGCCCCCGGTGACGACCTCGTGGTCGAGTGGGATCGACTCGATGAGCGGCACCCCCAGTGAGTCGGCGAGCTCGACGCCTCCTCCGGATCCGAAGACCTCTCCGGACATGTTCTCGATGACGCCCAGAATCGGCATGTGCGATCGTCGAGCCATGTCCGCAACCCGGACTGCCACCTTCTGCGCCGCCC
>CAZKFU010000076.1:0-6396 GCA_964552165.1 uncultured Acidimicrobiaceae bacterium | reverse complement strand
AGGTGTAGGTGGTAGGCCGCCCCGTCACGGGCGGTGTAGGCGACTCGCACCGCCTGCGCCTTGATCGTGATCCCGCGCTCGCGCTCGAGCTCCATCGAGTCGAGGAGCTGGGGGATGTGATTGCGAGCGTCGACCGCCCCGGTCAGCTCGAGGATGCGATCGGCAAGCGTCGACTTGCCGTGGTCGATGTGGGCGATGATCGAGAAGTTGCGAATGCGCGTGAAGTCGGTCACAGGTTGAAAGAGAGCCCGCATTGTACCTGGCGCCATGGCGCTGCTACCGTTGCCCCCCAGGACCCATCCGGCGTCCGGCGATTCCTTCGGTAGAGGCGGATCTCTCCGCCCTGCCCCAACCACAGGCTCATACACCCATGGCGAACATCAAGTCTCAGATGAAGCGGAACCGGCAGAACCTCACCCGGCATGCTCGCAACAAGGCGGTCCAAAGCGAGATCAAGACCCGAGTCAAGAAGGTGATCACCGCCGTGGAGGCCGGCGAGCCCGCGGACGAGCTCTACCGGGAGGCGCAGCAGAAGATCGACGTCGCCGTTGCCAAGGGCGTGCTCAAGAGAGGCACCGCGGCACGCAAGAAGTCGAGATTGGCGCAAAAGCTCTCCGCAACCAGCTGAAACCGCGGCGCGCTACCGGTACCACCGACATAAGGCGACCGTCATTCGCTCCAGCGTCACTCGGTGGAGCTCCTCGGGTTGGCTCTTCAAGACACGATCCGCCTTCACCAGGGCCTGCTGAGCCAGACGCAATGAGGACTCGCGCACCCGACCTCTTTCCCTCCAGGTCCTCTCGGCGCGGAAGTCCTTTCCCTTGGAGCCGATCCACTCCTTGAACGTTGGCTCGTCGGGGGCGGCAGCGGCTAGGGCACGTCGCTTGACATCGTTCTCCAGCGCCGCCAGAAACACCAGGGGGTGGCCATGCGCCAGGAAGTCGCCGAGACGTCTCAAAGCCCCCCCAACGTCACCCTTGGCGATGGCGTCGGTGAGATGGAAGAGCGGCTCGTCTGGTCGATTCTTGAACCGGTCGAGGACGAGGTCCCTGGTTATCCGCCCCTTGTGCTCTCCAAGCTGTTCCAGGGCCGAGGACATCGCTCCGGTGTCGGTCCCAAAACGTTGCAGCAGAGCAGACTCTGCTCCCTTGTCCAGCGTCAGATCTCGTCGCTCTACCTCTTTGGCGAGCCAGCTCGTTGCCTGCTTCTCGTACATCTTCTTGACGGGAACCGTCTTGCCTCTCTTCTTGACGACCGAGCCCAGGGGCGCCGGCAAGGCTCCGCTGGCGACGACGACGAGCGTCACCGTCTCGAGGTCCGCGCTCTCGATCAAGCTGGCTACCACCTCGGCCTCGGTCAAGTTGAGCGCCTGACCGTCGACGAGGAGGACACCAAGCCCCGACCCGAACAGGGAGCCCGATTGCAGCGCCGGGATCAGAGGCTCCAACTCGGCGCGAAGGTCGCCGGCTCCCTGCTCACCGGCACCTCTGGCCGGAACGTCTACCCGGATGATGTCGGCTTTGTCGAAACCGACGCCGGCAAACATCTCGGCCGCCATTTCGAGCATCTGCTGTCGCTCGCCCGGCCCCGAGTTGGAAGGGCCTGCAATGAGGTGAAGTGACATTGCGAGGGACGCTAGCCAGGGAGCCTCTGGAAGAGACGCGCCAGATCGCAGGCGATGGCCACGTCGTGGACCCTGATGATGTCGGCTTTGTGCTCCAGGGCGAGGGCGATATAGGCGACCACACGGTGGATGTCACGCTTGCGGGGAATGGGCATGAGGAGCGGCTTCCCCAGCCGCCTGAGTTCGCTCGAGCCCATGATCACCTCGAGCTGCTGTCGGGTGTAGCTCTGGTAGTCACCTCGGTAGTTGATCGCTATCCCCGGATCGATGATGACTTCGCGAATACCTTCTGCCTCGAGCTCGGCGAGTCGTGACTCGAATCCGGCAGCGACCAGGCGGGACTTGTCGCCCTCGATGGCCACTTGATCGACGGCGTGAGGATTGGCAGCTTCGATATGAACGAGAACGGCGGCGGCGCCAGAAGCCGCCAAGACCCCTCTCATCGCAGGATCGGCCAGCCCGCCGGTGTCGTTGACGATGGACGCGCCTGCCGCGACCGTGGCCTGTGCCACCGTCGGTTTCCAGGTATCGACGCTGACAATATGACCGTCGGCAACGAGCTTGCCGACGACGGGGGCAAGGCGATCGATCTCGACCTCGTCGGCGATCGTCGGGTTCTCGTAGTGACTGGACTGGCCGCCGACATCAACGATGGTGGCTCCCCACGACCGGTATCGATCCGCCATCAGTCGCGCCTCCTCCGGTGACTCAGCAATGGTGTGCGTGTTCTTCGACTCCGGCGACAGGTTGATCACACCCATCACGTGTGTGACGTCGCCGAGCACCAACGCGCCTCCAAGGACTCGGGGTGTCACGGGTCATTCCTCCACTCGAAGTGGCCCGGGTCGGGGAGGAGGAAGTCGTGCCCCGATTCGAAGCCCCATCTGTCCATGACCTCGATGAGCCGGGGGTCGGCGCCGTCAGCCTCGACAAAGAAATTGATGTCGACGGCTATCCCCCATGAATGACGTGATATGCCCCTTCTACCTGCGATCCACCGGGCGTTCCAGCACCCTCGGTACCCGGTGGAGTCGATGAGATGGCCCAACCCGCGATCGACCACCTCTTGGAGGGCCCCTCGCAGCTTGGGGATGAACTCACGGTGGCAGTTTACGGTCCCCAGCAGAGGAACCTCCCCGAAGACGATGTTCTCTCGCCACACCGGGTCGACGGTGAAGCTGTCGCCATCGCCTCGGAGGGCGAACTCACCGAATCGCTCCTTGACCGCGATCGGTGGGACCACGCCCGAGCCGAAGCGGAGATACGGCTCGTCGCCGAGCCCAACGACTCGGGTGGGCTCCCCGGCGGCAGCGACGATGGCCGGCTCCATCTCTTGTGCCGTGGCTTCATGGCGAATCAACAGGTAGCGGTCGCGGTCGACACCCGGGAAGCCCTGGGTCACCACCAGCTCCGCCGCCCCCACCGCCTCGTCGGGAAGGATTGCCGTCACGGTCAGCCGCTCCCCATCATCGAAGTGGAGCACGGACCCCACGTCGAGCCGGCGAAGCGTGGCCGAACGCTCCCCGAGGATGGCCTCGCCTGGCTCCAATGCCGCCAGTTCCTCGCCACTGGCCCCTGGTGCGAGTCGGGAGTATCCCGTCGGGTCGATTCCTATGGTGTCGAGTGGGTAAGCGAAGCCATCCGGAGCCCGATCGACGACACTTCCGCCCGAGTCGGTCGACTCCACGAGCCTGGTGATTCCTGCTTGGACCATTGTCATCTCGAGAACGTGATCGAGGCCTGAGACCGCCTCGGTCATCCCGGTGGGAAGGGCGCTCACGGTCCACGCCACGAGCAGACCATCCACGGGGACCGAGGTGGTGGTGGGCGACACCGATGTCGTCGACGGGAGTGTGGTGGTCGACTCGAAGGTCGTGGTTGGCGACGCCAACTCTGGCAGCGAGCAGGCCGTGAGAAAGCAGCAGCCCAACACGAGGAGACGGGGCATGGAGCGGGACGATAATGGTGGCCTTCCGCTAACCCAACGGCACCACGACGTCGCCGTTCTCGTCGGTTCGGTACACCTCGGCTCCCAGCTGTTCGAGGAGGTCAACCACCCACGGAGCGGGGTGCCCGTAGTCGTTGGGCCCGACCGGGATGACCGCTACCGCGGGCGACACCGCCGACAACCACACCGGATCGGAGGTAGCCGCCCCCTGGTGGGGGACCTTGAGGATGTCGGCTTCGATCACCCCGAGCTCGGCTTGCGCCACCGCCTCGACGTCGCCGGCAAGAAGCGCAACCTGGGAAGGACCGGTCACCAGGAGGACGATCGACTGATCGTTGGGAGATGCATACCTGCGTCTGGGCCCGAGCACTTCGATCTCGAGGTCACCCAGGCGGGCGATGGTCCCGATCTCGGGTTGTCGCAGCAGCGCTCCATGCGATGCCGCGAGCTCCAGAAACCCCTCTGCCCCCATGTGGGGTTCCGTTCGCTCCCATACCTCGCCGACGGAGATCCCGGGAAAGAGGCCTTCGAGCCCGGTGACATGGTCGGCGTGGGAGTGAGTGATCACTACCAACTCGAGCCGGGTCACCCCATACCTTCCAAGACCGGAGCGAAGGTCCACGGAGTCTGGGCCTCCATCAACGAGGGCGGCGCGCCCATCACTCGCCAGAAGGAGCATGGAGTCGCCCTGGCCGACGTCGAGCACCACTAGCGCCGGTAGCTCGATGTCGGCTCCGGGACCGACGACGGAGAAGGCGGCCAGCACGGCCAGGGGAAGGGCAACCAGGTGGCGTCGCCGGGGCAACATCGCGATCGACGCGGCCAGCGACATCGCTCCCAGGCCGAGCCAGCCCACCTGCGGCCAGCCCGCCCCCCAGTGAGCAACCCCAAGAACCATCCCGGCGAGGGAGCGCGCCAGGGGAAGAGCCGGAGCGACACCCATGGCGCCAACAGCACCGGTCAGAGTGGATGCAGCGACAAGGGGGGCCGCCACCAGGTTCGTCACCGGCGCCAGCAAGGGAACCGAGCCAAACGTTGCCAACAGGATCGGCCCCACCGCGATCTGGGCCCCAGCGGTAATTGCCAGGGCGCGACCCACGACCGTCCGAACCTCGGAGACTCGAGCTCCCACCAGAACCCCGGCAGTCGCCGCCACCGAGAGCTGGAATCCCACCGAGAGAGACATCTCCGGGGAGGCGATCAACACTGCGACCACAGCTGCCGAGAGCGCCTGCCACCCCGTGAGCGTGTAACCGGCGAGTCGGCCCACCAGCACCAGTGCCGCCATCGCCGATGCTCGAATCACCGAGGGCTCGAACCGTGTCGCAGTGGCGAAGACGACGAGGGCCGCCAGCCCCAGGACCACACGTCGTCGCGGTCCCCAGCCGAGCGGTCCCAGGACGATCATCCACAGCGCCATCATCAAGGCGACATTGCTCCCGGAGACCGCCACAAAGTGGTTTAGGCCGGAGCGGCGGGTGGCCTCCATGTCGTTGGGGTCGATTCGAGACACATCGCCCACGAGGAATCCGGCGAGCAACGCTCCTTCCCGGCCCGGTCCCGCCTGCTTCACCACCCGGGAGCGCACGGCGTTGCCCAGCCCGTCCAGCAACGAGGCCGAGCCCAGGCTCGCTACTCGCTCTGCCATCAAGCGACCCGCATAGGGGATTCCCCGGAGGTGGCCGCGGCGCTCCACCAACCTCCCCTGGATCTCGATCGAGGTCCCTCGCTCCGGGAGGCTCTGATCCTTCGATTCGACGAGGACGCGGTGATCCTCCCAGGCGATCAGTGAGACCGCTTGGAACCCATACCTCACGGGGTCGGTTACAGTCGTCGCCTGTACTGTCACCGGGCCGAGGGGCGGATGGGGAGGGTCGCCGGCGAAGATGAGGCTCGAAACCGCCACCGCCCCCGCCGCCATCGCCCCCATGCGCCATCGCGGTGACATCCCGACCGCCGCTGCCACCATCAGGGCGACCGCTGCCGCCAGTCGCCAGGTAGACCCGACCAGAGCGACGAAGTATGCAGCCAGTGCCACACCCAACCAGCCGGCGTCAGCTCTCCCCACGACCTCCGTCATGGGACGATGACGAGGTCCCTCAAGGCTGCCAGCTTCGATTCCCCGATGCCGGAGACGTCGAGCAGGTCCTCGACAGACCGGAATAGGCCATGCTCTTCGCGATGGGCCACGATCCGGCCGGCGAGGACCGGACCGACTCCGGGGAGGGTCTCGATCTCCGACGCGGTCGCCGAGTTGAGGTGAACCCGCCCATCAGGACGGCGCTGAACTCCCCCGGTCCGACGCCGCTGGCGCCCGGCCCGGGGACGATGACGTGGGCGCCATCGTCGCGGCGTTGTGCCAGGTTTATGGAGTCGAGATCGGCCCCGGGGAGAGCGCCGCCGGCAGCCCTGATCGCGTCGGCAACCAGGGCGTCATCGGCGAGCACCACCACCGTTGGCTGGGCGACCCAGCCTCCAACATGGACCCTGATCCGAGTCTCAGACGTTTGATGCGAGTCGTCTGCCGCGGGGGGTGCATCAACCACCACCTCGAGCCCGGTTGGCATCGAGCTCCGCTGGAACAGCCCGAGGACACCGCCGAGGGTGGCGGCGGCGACCACCAATCCCATCCCCAAGCGGCTCTGCCCTGACACCCACCTTTCGGTCTACCAGCCGCAGGCTCACCGGGGAATACCCATGTCGCACCCCCACCTTGTTCTCACGCAGGAAATGGTGCGGATTTGACGCTTTTCGTGCGCGAGAACCGGGGGGGATACCCGACCCAAGCGTCCGGGCCCTCAGAGCTCAGTTGCTTCAAGGAGTT
>CAZKFU010000075.1:0-6497 GCA_964552165.1 uncultured Acidimicrobiaceae bacterium | reverse complement strand
GGTCGAACTCCTTGGGGGTCAGCTCGACCAGCCGACCGTCAACTTCCACCTCGCGTGTTGCCCCATCCAGGGCGAGCCCATCGAACTCGAGACGCGCCGCGGCAACCGAGGGAAGTCTCGACCTCTTGAGCACGGCGCCCACCCTGGCCACCAGCTCTCGAGGCGAGAACGGCTTGACGACATAATCGTCCGCCCCCAGCTCGAAGCCGAGGACGCGGTCGGGCTCTTCGGTGCGAGCCGTGAGAAGTATGATCGGGATCTCGGAGCGGCGTCTCACGTGTGACAGCAGCGAGAGCCCGTCGATCTCGGGGAGCATGACGTCGAGAATCACGAGATCCGGTGCCGCTTCCTCTATGAGGTGGAGAGCCTGGCGTCCGTCTGCCGCCTCGGACACCACGTATCCCTCACGGGAGAGGTAGACCGACACCACCTCCCGCACCATGTCCTCGTCGTCGACCACCATGACGCGAGTGGTGTTGTTGGCTGGCGATGTCACCACCAGAGCCTAAGTCGGGCCCAGACCGACACTCCCGTGTTCAGGAATCGTTCATCGCTCGCCCGCGCCATCGGGGCGAGAGAGAAGGTCGAGCATCACCTCGTCGGCGCCGGCGCCGATCGACAACAGCCGGACGTCGCGAAGGTACGGGCTGGTCCACGTCTCCTCCATGTAGCCCATTCCCCCGTGGAACTGGAGGCAGGTGTCGGCTACCTCGCGGGCCAGCCTTCCGGCCTTGAGCTTCCCGACGGTGGCCATCCTGGTGACGTCCTCACCGCGGTTGTAGCCCTCGGCGGTGGCGAGGTTGTAGTGGCGAAGCAGGTCGACCTCAGCCGAAAGCTCGGCCAGCCTGAACCTGACGTGCTGTTTCTCTCCGAGGGGCCCGCCGAACACCGACCGAGTGCCCACGTAGTCCCTGGTCCGTTCCAGGGCGCGTTCCATCCCTCCCACCGCCGAGTAGGTGCCCCACATCCTCTCCAAGACGAACTGCGCCATCTGCTGCTGGAAGCCACGTCCCTCTTCGCCGATGGTGTGCGAACGCGGCACCCGTACCTCATCGAGTGTCAGGAGACCTGTGTCTGAGGCCCTCATCCCCAGCTTGTCCAGTTTCCGTGACACCGAGAAGCCGGGGCTGTCGGTGGGAACGACGATCTGGCTCATGCCGCGGTACCCGCCCTCCTCTTCGGTGCGGGCCAGCAGGCAAAGCCAGTCGGCTTGAAGCGAGTTGGTGATGAACATCTTGGCGCCGGTGATCAACCACTCATCACCGTCGGGAACCGCCCTGGTGCGGATCGCGGCGACATCGGAACCGGCGTCGGGCTCGGTCACGGCGATCGCCGCCACCATCTCACCGCGCAAGGCAGGCGCCAGATAGGTCTGTTTCAGCTCCTCGGAGCCATGCTCGTGAAGTGAAGGGGTCGCCATTGCCACCTGCACCCCCAACGCCATCCCTGTCGACCCGTGGTCGGCTCGGCCCATCTCCTCGGCGAGCACCATCGTGAATAGGTGATCGGCCCCCTGCCCGCCGTATGCGGCGTCGTACTCCAGTCCCAGAAAACCCAATCCCGCCATCTCGGCGAAGACGTCGCGGAGGGGTATCCATTGCTTGCCCTCCCACTCATCGACTCTGGGGTTGATCTCGCGTTCGACGTATTGACGAACCAACTCGCGGAACTGGTGGTGCTCGGCGGTGAGCGGCATGAATGGAAGATACCGGGAGGCGGGTAGCCTCGGCCACGCCATGGAGACCTGGGATGCCGTCAGGGCACGTCGCAACATACGCACCTACCGTCCCGAGCCTCTCGAGGCGGCACATCTCGAGCGCATCCTCGAAGCCGGGCGCCGCGCGCCCTCCTCGCGCAACGAGCAACGGTGGGATTTCGTGGCGGTCACCGACTGGAATCGTCTGCAGGCTCTGTCACGGGTGTGGCGTGGTGCCGGGCATATTGCCAACGCTGCCGCCGCCATCGCACTGGTCGTCCCCGACGAACCAGACCGGCACATCTGGGGCTCGATCCAATACGACCTAGGACAGACGGCGATGTTGATGATGGTGACCGCCGCCGACCTCGGGATCGGAGCCGGCCATGCCCACGTCGAGGACAAGGAGTTGATCAGGGAAATCCTGGACCTTCCCTCGGGCAGGACCTGCACTCACATGATTGGCCTCGGCTTCCCCGGCGACCGACCGCTTCGCCCAGTCAAGGACCCGGCGCGCCGCCCCTTCGACGACGTCGTGCACCGGGAACGGTGGTGATGACATGAACGAGATCCTGGTGGGAACGGCAGAAGGCGTTTTCACGCTCGACGCGCAACCGGTTATCGGCGGCCCCCACATCAACCACCTCGCGCGCAGGGACAGTGTCGTCTGGATGATCGATGGTGAGGGCGAGGTCTACCGGGACGGAGCGGTGGTGGCGTCGGGCCCACCCGGTGTGACACTCAACTGCATCCAGCCTTATCACGGGACGGCATGGGTCGGGGGAAGCGAGGCCCGGCTCTACGAGATCGAAGGAGAGGCACTAGTCGAGGACGAGTTCTTTGCCGCCGCCCCGGGGCGAGCCTCATGGCATACCCCCTGGGGAGGCCCGCCCGACGTCCGATCCATGGCTGTCGATGTCGACGGCACGCTCTATGTCAACGTTCATGTCGGAGGAATCCTCCGTTACGACGACACCGGGCTGGCGGCCACCGTCGATATCGACAGCGACGTGCACCAGGTAGTGGCGCACCCCGACCGGGAGGGCGTGGTGTTGGCCGCTTCGGCGATCGGGCTCGGCCAGTCGGGAGACGGCCATGATTTCGAGTTTCGAACCGAGGGGCTCGAGGACACCTACTGCCGGGCGGTGGCGGTTGCCGGTAACGCGGTGATGGTGTCGGCGTCGAAGGGGCCAAGAGGCGGTGGAGCAGCTCTCTACCGGGCGGCCCTCGACGGAGGCGGGTTCACGCGATGCCGGACCGGGCTACCCGAGTCGTTCCAAGGGAACCTGGACACCCATTGTCTTCTTGCTGCCGGCGGAGTCTGGTATGCGGCCAACAAGGGGACGGTGTGGGTTTCGGACGACGGTGACAGGTGGACGACAGCCGCCACCGGGCTCCCCCGAATCACCTGTCTGGGATGAGAGCTCAGAGGGTGCCGGGGATGACTCCCAATCGCCCGGCCTGGTAGTCGTCGTAGGCCTGCGCCAGCTCGGCGTGGGTGTTCATCACAAACGGACCGTACCAGGCCACCGGCTCCCCGATCGGCAGGCCCCCGAGCAGCAGGACGTCGACGTTGGGGCTTCTCGACTCCTGGGCGTCATCGGCAACGATGCTCAGTGCGTTGCCCTTGCCAAAGACGACCAGCTGTCCAGTGCCCGCGGGTCTGGCGTCGACTCCAAAGCGGGCGGTGCCGCTGAGTACGTAGGCGAGTGCGTTGAAGTCGGGGCGCCACGGAAGAGAAACACGGGCCCCGGGGCTCAGCGTGGCGTGAATCATCATCATCGGGGTATGGGTCGACCCGGGCCCGGTGTGGCCTTCGACGTCCCCGGCAATCAGCCGCAGCAAGGCTCCCCCATCGGGAGTCGAGAGCAGCTTGACATCACCACCGCGCAGGTCCTGATAGCGGGGCGGGAGAAACTTGTCCTTGGCCGGCAGGTTGACCCACAGTTGGAAACCGTGGAACAGGCCACCCGACACGACCAGGTGCTCAGGCGGCTTCTCTATGTGGAGGATCCCGGATCCGGCGGTCATCCACTGGGTGTCCCCGTTGGTGATGGTCCCGCCACCACCGTGGGAGTCCTGGTGCTCGAAGATCCCGTCGATCATGTAGGTGACCGTCTCGAAGCCGCGGTGGGGATGCCACGGGGTTCCCTTGGGCTCGCCGGGGGCGTACTCCACCTCCCCCATCTGGTCGAGGTGGATGAAGGGATCCAGCAACGACAGGTCCACCCCATGGAAGGCACGGCGAACCGGGAAGCCCTCCCCCTCGAAACCACCGGGGGCGGTGGTCACCGACAGCACAAACCTCTGGTGCAACTCGCCCACAGGCTCGCCGACCTTGGGGAGAACAAGCGGGTTGTCGACGGTGACGGCAGGCATCAGGGTTTCCTCGATCGTGGAACTAGGGATAACGGCTGTCGTCCGTCGTTTCTTCCGCCGACTCCACTCCGCCGCCCCCGCTCGCCCCGACCGGCCACCGCGAGGCCGATGCCACCAACACCGCCAGCGAAGCCACCCACCAGAGCACCGTGTCGCTCCAACATTGCGTGGGCCCGGTAGAAGTCCTCGATCCGAGCGTCCACACGTCGCCGTTCCTCCAGAGTCTCGATCCATTGGTCACGGGGGAGAAAGATTCGGGGGACCGATGGTTACGGTGCTGCGATGCGGTGCCTCGGGCTCAGCTGCTGAAGGTGAGGGCGAACGCGCCCGCCCAGCGGGCGACCACCCGGCCATAGTGTTCGCCGGCGCCGAGGAGATCCCCCGCCTGCAGCCGCTCTACCGAAAGCGCCATCTGCTCCACCGAGTCGTCGAAGACGAGGTCGTCAGGATCGAAGAGATCGGAGACGTTGTCGTAGTCGAGCTCGACCAGCGCCTCCTCGTCGAACCCGGCGAGCCAAGCGCGCAGGCTGTCGATCTCATCGACGATGGGAGGGGCCATTCCCACCGACTGCAGGGCCTCGGCCGCGGCGGCCACACGCGCCGTCGCCAATCGGGCGTAGGTGCGGAAGCGAAGCCGGCGCGACCCCGCCGTCTCGTAGACATCGGCCTCGTCGGGTGCGAAGGCTACGAACCACCTCGCCGGGACGTGCCAAGGCGAGGTCAACACATGGGACCTCGCCGCGGGGTTCTCCCGGTGATAGCTCTGAAGCTCCTGATCGGCGCGCTTAACCACCGGCTCGGGGACGATTCCCCCGATCGCGGACCGGAAGGCGTTGGCAAAAGCAAGGGTTCCTTCCAGCACCCGCAGCTTGAGGTAGCGCGGGCACCGGTAGGTGCGCCCCTCCCACACCGTGGTCCAGCCGCCGTCGCCAGGCTCGGAGAGCAGCCCGAACCCGCCGATTATGCGCTCCACGCCATCGGGCGCCGACTCCTCGTCAACTACCACCTCGTCTGGGAGGTAGACCCTCAGGTAGGCCGTCTTGATCACGGCCTCCATCCTGGCACCGACTGCCCCCCTCGTCCAGGGTCCTCACGGTCGCGGTGCGGGTACACTCAAAACGTGGATAGAGCTCGACGAGAGAAGGAACCACCTTGGTCGTATTCGACTCGCTAAGCCAGGAAGGCCACGAACAGGTGGTCTTTGGGTCCGATCCGGTATCGGGCCTACGGGCCATCATTGCCATCCACTCCACTGCTCTCGGTCCCGCCTTAGGCGGGACCCGCTTTTATCCATACCCTTCCGAAGAGGACGCACTCGAAGACGTGCTTCGCCTCTCGATGGGGATGACCTACAAGGCGGCGGCCGCGGGGCTCGACCTCGGAGGTGGCAAGGCGGTCATCATCGGGGACCCCCAGACCGACAAGAGCGAGAGGCTGCTCCGCGCCTATGGGCGCCTCGTCGACACGCTCCGAGGCCGGTACATCACCGCCGAGGACGTCGGGACCACCTCCGCCGATGTCGACATCATGAGGAGGGAGACGTCGTGGGCGCTCGGGGCGTCGGTGGGTGAAGGCGGCAGCGGCGACCCATCACCGGTCACCGCACGAGGTCTCTTCCAGGCGGCCCGGGCGGTGAGTCAGTTCCTCTGGGGGGATTCCGATCTGGCAGGGCGGAGATTCGCCGTGAGAGGAGTGGGCAAGGTGGGGTCCGCATTCGTCCAGCTTCTCGTCGAGGCACGCGCCGAGGTCATAGTCAGCGACTCCCAAGAGGCGGCCAGCCGAAATGTCACCGAAACCTACGGCGTCAAGGCAGTGGATCCCGATGAGATCCACACCGTCGACTGCGACATCTTCTCGCCGTGTGCCTTGGGCTCCGGTCTCAACGAGGTCACGATCCCCAAGCTCCACTGCATGGCGGTCGTCGGCAGTGCCAACAACCAGCTCGCCACCCCCGAGGACTCGCGACGGCTGGCCGAGCGGGGAATCCTCTACGCGCCCGACTTCGTGGTCAACGCGGGAGGGCTGATCAACGTATACGACGAGCTCCATGGATACTCGAGGACCCGGGCCCTGCACCGGGTCGATTCCATTTATGAGGCGACGATGCGGATCCTGGAGACGGCCCGAGACGAGGGCATCGAGCCCAACGAGGCCGCCATCCGTGTCGCCGAGCGACGCATGGCCGACATCAGCGACCTGCGCCGGTTCCGGCGTTCCGGCGATGAGCGGACCTGAGAACGGGCTGTCCGAGCCGCCGCCACTGAGATTGGACCACACCGACCTCGAGTTGGTCGACGACCAACTCGTCGAGATGTACCGGTTGATGCTCCTGGCCCGTCGGATGGACGACCGAATGTGGGCCAGCAGCGTCGAGATGTACCGGTTGATGCTCCTGGCCCGTCGGATGGACGACCGAATGTGG
>CAZKFU010000074.1:0-6544 GCA_964552165.1 uncultured Acidimicrobiaceae bacterium | reverse complement strand
AGGATCCGAGCCAGACCCTCCATCAGCGCGGCGCCTGTCTCCGCGATGGCGCGGTAGGGCTCGCCGGTGGCAAGTCGGCTCACCGTCGCCGATGCGGCGGCCGTTGCCACGGCGTTTCCGGAGTAGGTCCCTGCCTGTCCGACGCCTCCGCCTGCCCAACCCGAGGCCACGGCGTCGTTCATGGCGATAGCGGCGACCGGGAAGCCGTTGCCCATTGCCTTGGCGTAGGTTCCCAGATCGGGCACCACCCCGAAACGCTCCACGGCGCCGCCGAGCGCGAGGCGAAAGCCGGTCTTCACCTCATCGAAAATCAACACCGCCTCGTACTCGTCGCACACGTCGCGCAGGCCTTGGAGGAACCCCTCGATGGGTTCGATGCCGAACGCGTTGCCCAGCATTGGCTCCACGATGACCGCGGCGATCTGGTCCCCTTCCTCCTTGAAGGTGCGCAGCACAAGATCGAGATCGTTGAAGGGGAGGGTGCGGACATAGGTGCTGATGGCGTCGGGTATCCCCTTGCTGGAGGGGACGGGGACCGTCTCATCGCGGGGCCCCAGCTCCTTCACCCCCGACCCCGCGGTGGAGAACATCACATAGTCGTGGACGCCGTGATACTGGCCCTCGAACTTGATGACCACATCTCGGCCGGTTACGCCCCTTGCCAGCCGCACCGCGTGCATGGTGGCCTCGGTGCCGGTGTTGGTGAACCTCATCTTGTCGGGCCATCTCAGGGCGGCGAGGATCTCCTCGGCGGCCTCGATCTCGCGCCTCTGCGTCATGGCAAAGGAAGTCGCTTCGGCGGCGGCTTCGGCAACGGCGGCCACCACGTCTGGTGCGCCGTGACCCAGGATCACCGGCCCAAACCCCAGCTGGTAGTCGATGTAGCGACGGCCGTCGACATCGAATAGGTATCCGCCCTCCCCCCGTTCGATGACGAGGGTGTCGTCCTCTCCCCAATACCGGAACTGGCTGGAGACGCCCCTGACCAAAACCGCCGACGCCCTGGCGAACCATTCCCTGGAACGATCTCCTTGGAGACCCATGCTTTTGCTCCTCTCGCGCCTCTGCGGAGACGACGGCACAGGGTAGATGAGGTCGAGGCAGGGGATGAAGGGTTTGGTAGCCTCGGGTCAATGGCTACCGATCTCAAGCTGTTTATCGCCGGCGAGTGGACCGAGGGCACCGGTGACAGTCACCATGAGCTTCGATCCCCCGCGACCGGGGAGCACATCGCCAATGTGCCCCTTGCCTCCCCGGCGGACATCGACAGCGCGGTGAGCGCAGCGCGTGCCGCCACCGAGGAGATGAGGCACTGGAGCGCCTTCGAGCGTGCCGCACTCTGTCTCCGCATATACGAACTGTGGCAAACCCGGGTCGACGACGTCGCCCGCATCTTGACCCTGGAGCAGGGCAAGCCTTACGAGGCCGAGGCCATCGATGACATCGCCGAGTCAGGCGACTACCTCCAGATAGCCGCCGAGGACGTGAAGCGGTTGAGCGGCGAGCTGATCCCCACCACCGAGAGACACCGTCGGATGTTCACCGTGCACCGACCGGTGGGGGTATGGGCCGCGATCACTCCGTGGAACTTCCCGGTGATGATCCCCATGGAGTACGTGGGTCCCGGGTTGGCCACCGGCAACTCGGTGATCATAAAGCCACCCGAGTTCACCTCATGGGCGCTTCTCGAGATGGCCAAGGTGTTCGAGGAGGCCGGTGCCCCCAAGGGAGCCATCTCGGTGATCCCCGGTGGTGCCGAGATCGGCGACTCCCTGATCACCCACGACGGGATCGACGCCATCGGGTTCACCGGGTCATCGGCAACGGGACGCAAGATCGTCTCTCGGATGGGGCTCAAGCGCTCGATCATGGAGATGAGCGGCAACGGCCCAACCATCGTCACCTCCGACGCCGATGTGGCCAAGGCCGCCGAGGCCGCCGTCTATGGCGCCTACTACAACGCCGGCCAGGTGTGCTGCGCCACCGAGCGCGTGATAGTCGTCGACGAGGTCCACGAACAGTTCGTCGAAGCGACCTTGAAGGCCGCCGAGGACGTCCGTCTTGGAGACCCGTTCGACTCCAATACCAACATGGGGCCACTCAACAACGAGGCGACGGCAGCCAAGATGGATCGCCACATCGCCGATGCCGCCGATCGCGGCGCCCAGGTGCTCGCCGGCGGGAAGCGAGCCACCAACTTCCCCACAGATCTGTACTACGAGTTCACAGTGATCGACGGGGTCCCCGAAGAGGCCGAGGTCTCACAAGAGGAGTCCTTTGGCCCGGTGGTGCCGATCCTTGCCGCCCATGACGATGAGGACGCAGTCGGCCTGGCCAACCGCACCCGTCTTGGGCTCCAGGCCGCGGTGTTCACCAACGACCTGTCGAAGGCGTTCTGGTACGCCGACAGGATCAGGTCGGGCACGGTGATCATCAACGACTCCACGGACTTCTGGGAGACCTTCCAACCCTTCGGGGGTGCGGCCGGGTCCGATACCGGCTGGGGAAGGCAGCGGATAGCCGAGTTCACCGATCTGCAGACCGTGGTGCTCAGCCTCCGTCAGGAGGGCTGAGCTCAATCCATCGAGGCGGCAACGCCGGTAAATCCGCCGGCGAAGACCCCAAACATCACTCCGGGCAGGAGCGCGGTGGCGAATGAGTCGGCGAGATCGTTGGACGTGATAAGCCAGATGGCGACCGTGAATCCGACCACGCCCAGGGGCACGGCGAACATGATGCCCCTCACGATGGCGCGCCCCATCCGGGCGTCGTCGTGGTCATTGCTCGTCGCCATGGCCTCCGCTCTCATCGATCGAGCCGACATCGTAGGGCTCCCCGTCCGACCGGGGGTCCACCACGTCGTCGGCGGGCAGCTTGAGACCGCGGACCCGGATCATGAACGGCAACTCGAGAAGGTAGATGATCCCGGCGACGACGTAGCCGGTGCCCAGCGAGTAGACGTCGCCGATCCGGCCCAGCCCGGGCTGGATCCCGACTCCACCCAGGCTCGAGGCCAGCGAGTCGAACGACAGAACAGTGGCCCGTTGCTGGGTGGGGATGACGGCGTTGAGATAGGCCTGGCGCATCGGTGCTGCTGTGGACGAAGCCAACATCGTCGCCGCTAGAAGGGCTATCGCCAGCCAGAACCCAAGCCTCATCGGGAGCATCGCGGCAAGACCGACTCCGATGAGACCCAGCCCGAAGATGACGACGCCGGCGAGGAGCACCGTCGTCCGCCTGCTCACCCGGCGGCGTACCCAGGGCACCAGGGCGCCCCCGACCATCTGGGAGGTGGCGAAGACGGCCGCGGCCACCCCGGAAAGCCAGGTGGCGTTGGGGTCCCCAAACAGATCGAGGAGATACGGCTGGAAGGCGTAGAAAGCCCATATCCCCACCCCACCCCCGAAGGGCGCCGCCAGCATGAACAGCCTGACAGGTCGATTCCGCAGTCCATGCTCGACCGACGCCCGAAAGATATTGCTCACCTCCTCGGAGAGACGGCCTCGGCGTCCCGGGCTGAATCCGATGTCGTGCATCGAGAACGCGGCCACGACCACCACCAGGCCCAGCAGCACCGAGCGCGCGACGTATGGGTAGCCGAGGCTGAGCTGGCCCAGGAGGCCGCCACCGATGGTCCCCAGCAGAGTCGCTCCCCCGGCGACGATTCCTCCCCTCCCAAACACCCTCTCCATGCTTCCCGTGTACCCGGTGGCGTCGAGGGCGTCGACGAGCCATGCCTCGGTGGCCCCAGAGAAGAAGGTGAAGCCCAACCCGATCAGCGCGGAGACCAGGATCCACCATCCGATGCCCGCCGACACGGCCCACAACCCGAGATAACCGGCGGTGGCGACGAGAAGCGTTGCCGCTCCCAAGAGGAACGAGCGCCGTCGCCCAAAGCTGTCGGCGATCACCCCGGTAGGAATCTCGAACAGGACCATACCTGCGGTGAAGGCCCCGTTGGCTACGAATGCCTCGGTGAGCGACAACCCGGCATCGAGCAGGAAAAGCGTGTTCACCCCCCAGATCAGCGAAGCCGCCAACGTCTGGAGGAGCGTCAGGGTGAGATAGGTGCGCTCGACTCGCTCCGGTGTCATCCGGCGCCCCGTTGATGGGACATGGCGAGGTACGGTACTCCCCCGTATGCCGACGCCCTACGACAAGCGCGCCTCCGAGATTCCATTCGCCTCCGCCGAATACATCGCCTTCGCCTCCAGGTCATCGTTCCTGGGGGTCCCCGCCCGCAAGATCGACGATCTGGGTGAGGGAAAGGTGGTCATTCTCGGCGCTCCCTTCGACTGGGCAACGACCTACCGCCCTGGCGCCAGGTTCGGTCCCCAGGCGATACGCAACGCCGACTATGGCGCCATGGACGGTTATCGCCCTCACATCGCCACCGGCATCGACCCTCTCGGAGCGCTTGGAGTCGTCGATATCGGTGATGTCTACGTGGTACCCAGCGATCCTGAGGAGTCCATCCGCCGCATCGCCGACGTCGTGGAGTCGGTTGCCGCCGCCGGCAAGGTGCCGGTGATCCTCGGCGGCGACCACACCATCACCTGGCCAGATGCCACCGGGGTGGCCCGCGTCCATGGTTTCGGCGAGGTGGCACTCATCCATTTCGATGCCCACGCCGACACCGGCTACACCCAGAACAGCTCGTTGATCGGTCATGGGACGCCGATGCGCCGCCTCGTCGAGTCGGGCGCGGTACCCGGGCACCGCTTCGTCCAGATCGGGCTCCGCGGGTATTGGCCCGAGCCCGAGGTGATGAAATGGATGGCCGAACAGCACATGCGGTCCTACCAGATGGCCGAGATCGTCGACCGCGGGCTCGACGCCGTGGTCGACGAGGCAGTCGAAGAGGCCTCGTCGGGTGGGGCCAAAGGGGTGTTCATCTCGGTCGATATCGATGTCGTCGATCCCGGCCTGGCCCCCGGGACGGGAACACCCGAGCCCGGTGGCCTCGGCAGCCGCGAGCTGCTCGACACCATGCGTCGCCTGGGGCGGGAGCTCGAGGTCCTGGGGGCGGACGTAGTCGAGGTCTCCCCTCCCTACGACGGCCCGGGTGAGCAGACCGCCTACCTCGCCAACCGCGTCGTTCTGGAGATCCTCAACGGGATGGCGGAGAGGATCTGAGGTCGGCTTCCCACACGATCAGGGCCGCCCAGCCATCGTCGGCAGGATCATCGAGATAGTCCTCGAGAAGGCCCCTCACGTGGAAACCATTGTCGAGCTGAAAGCTGAGTGTCGGGTCGTAGAGGTCGCCGGCTACGACGCGCTTCACGTACTCCTCGATCCCCATCGATTCCTTGTGGTCGGCAAACCCGGGTAGCGATCCACCGGCGATGATTCCCTTCTTGCCATGGCGGCGCACCAGATCTTTTCGCGCCTGGTACAGCATGGCGCCGATCCCCCGCCGCCGGTGACTCGGTGAGACGGCGATATCGGTCCCGTAGTACCAGGCACCGTCCGGATCGTGGTTGCCGCATTGGTGCTCCCCGGTGATCTCCTTGATCGTGTGCTCCGGGTTTGCGAAATCGAAGTCGAGAAAGATTCCCGCTCCCATACCTACTGGATTCCCATCCTCGAGGGCGACGAAGTAGCCCTCGGGAAAGACCTCGGAGTAAGCCCGGATGTCGTCCTCGGACAAGAGGTCATCGGTGTTGGCGGTGGGGAAGCAGGCGAGCTCGATCTCGGCAAGGAAGGGGGCCCATCTCGCCTGCAGGTTGGTGATCTCGATCACAACGAGAAGAGCTGATACTCGGCTTCATCCGGATAGCCCCATGCCGCCCACATCGACCTCTGCCTCGGCTCAATGATGACGGCACCACAGCTCGCCACGTCGTGGGCAGTTGCCGCCCGCCGACAAATCGTGGGGTCGGCGAAGAGCTCTATCGCCGTGTCGCGCCCGATGGGATCTCTGCCCGCGGCCATCGCCGCTTCCAGACGCTCCCGGCTGCTCTCGACGAAATGCTGGAGGCGGGGGGCCTCCTCCTCGACGGTGGCATCGGCCAGACAGTGGTTGGTGTGGAACAGCGCCTCACCCGAGGTTCGGCGCACGTCGACCGAGCCTGGCATGGCCTCGATGTCATACCCGTCCCCTTCGGGACCCAACACCAGGAAGTTGTGCCCGCCGGCGAGAGGGGCGCTGGCGATCGCCTCCACCGCGGTGGCGACAGTGGTTTGGGCCAGAGCCTTCCTCACTGCAAACGGCCAGGTGACACCGGACCGCCCCCAGGCAGTGAGATTGTTGATCCCGACGGCGATCCCCGCCTCGTTGATCCCGATCTGCCCCAGACACCCAGCGGTTGATTGGACCAGGGCGCGGGGACCGTTATCTGGCATCAGATCAAACATCGCCAGGTACTCGCCAGCCGAGGCATGCATGTCCCAAGTCTGGGCGAGCACCCCCGACCTGGGGTCGACGAGCGCGGTGCAGTCGTCCTCGACGGGGGCGGTCCCCCCGGCGGCCCTGACGACGTCGATGAGATCGGTGAACCCCCCAACCACCACCGCCTCGGCGGCTGTGATCCCCGCCGCCTCC
>CAZKFU010000073.1:0-6570 GCA_964552165.1 uncultured Acidimicrobiaceae bacterium | reverse complement strand
GGTGTGCTCCTCGGCAGGACGGTCGAAGGTGGAGTAGATGACCTCGCCCTTGACCGAACGCTGCATGTCGGTGACCTCCTCCGGCCGTTCATCGACGAGCACGACCATCAGGTAGCACTCCGGGTTGTTGGCCGTGATCGACTGGGCGATCTCCTTGAGAACGGTCGTCTTCCCAGCCTTGGACGGCGAGACGATCAGCCCACGCTGGCCCTTGCCGATGGGGGCGATCAAATCGATGATCCTTGTCAGCGCCGAGTCCTCTTTCCCCTCCACCTCGAGGCGAAGGCTCTGGCCGCTGACCGAGACAACTCGCACGATGGCAGGGAACTTCTCTTGCGAACGGGGAGGACGGATCGGCCCCGCGATCACGTCGCCCTTGCGGAGGTGGAATCGCCTTATCTGATTCGCCGAGACGTACACGTCCTTTTCCCCCGGCAGGTACCCAGTCACCCGGAGAAAGCCGTAACCCTCTGGCAGGATGTCGAGAAGGCCCTCGCGGACCTCCATCTCGCTCTCGGGGATCTGATCCTCGGGACGGCCGCCACCGGTGCGACGGCGCCGACGGCGGCGGTTTCCGTCACGGTCGCCTCGGTCGTGGTCATCGTCTCCCGTGCCGGACTCCGTCTTGGTGGAGGCGTCGTCGCTCCGGCCGTTGGAGTCGGCTCTCTCGGATTCGGGATCCCGCGGCTTGGCCTCGGGCTTGTCAATGGTCTCTGTCGGCGAGTCCTCGATGACGGTGCCCGAATCCATCAGGGCGGAGATCAACCGGGACTTCTGGAGCCCGTCGGTCTCGATTCCAACGGTCGAGGCTATCTGCCGAAGCTCGTCGATCGACTTGCTCTGGAGTTGAGCTCGTGTGGTCATTTGATCCTTCACGATCGGTCCCCACCGGTTTTGGATCGAGTATGTGGATGGGTATTGGCGCAAACCTGCGCACGCATCAACGTGAGTGGGGAGAGGGGTGCTGCCGGGACGTCGATCCCGGCCGCGCCACACAGCTTAGCCGAACCCAGACCCTTCGCAAAGTTGCGGATCATCCGGCGACGATGGAGCGGAGCCTCTCATAGTCGGCAGGGATGAGTGTCTGCCGTTCGGCGGCGTGCCGGGGTACCCGAGCGTGGGAAGGAGTCACGGGGACGACCCCGGTGGCGGCGGCGACGGTCGAGGCGAACTTTGCCGGGTGCGCGGTGGCGACGACCAGCGTCTCCCTTTCCGGCGATGGAAGCCCCGACGCCAATCGCCACGCGGTCGCGGTGTGCGGGTCGATGAGCTTTCCTGTCTCCCGGTGCACTTCCTCCATCGTCTCCAGGATGGCGGCATCATCGACCGAACCAGTCACGAAGTCCTCGGCGAACGCTGCCTCCCCCCGCGTGAAGAGGTATCGAGCCAGATTCGACGGCACCTGGATGTCCATTGCGGGGGCGAGCGTCGGGATCACCGGGGTCGACGCCAACGATCCGATCACGGCGAGGTCATGAAGAGCCCGGTTGGCATTGGTCGCTATCGCGATCTGCCCGATGGGGGCGCCCATCAGACGCGCCAGCCACGCCGAGTAGGCGTTGCCGAAGTTGCCGGTGGGGATCACCACATCCACACCGCCGGGGACCGCCTCGGCGGCGTAGAGGTAATACCCGGCCTGGGCGGCGAGGCGGCCCCAATTGATCGAGTTCGCAGAGACCAGCCCCTTGGCGCCGGGATCGGCCAGCGCCTCCTTGACCAGGCGCTGGCAGTCATCGAAGTCCCCGGTGACCGCCACCACCTCGACATTGCTGTCGGGGACGGTGGTCATCTGCAGTCTCTGGAAGTCACTGATGCGGCCCTCCGGATAGACGACCACGATCCGGATTGCGGGAAGCGAGCGGAACGCCTCTATCGCCGCCGAGCCGGTGTCACCCGATGTAGCCACCAAAACCGTGGCCGAGATTCCGATCTCGTCGAGGCGTCGCGTCATCAGGCGGGACAGCAGCTGGAGGGCGTGGTCCTTGAACGAGAGCGTCGGCCCATGGAACATCTCCAACACCAACCGGTCCCCGTAGGACACTATGGGAGCGACGTCGGGATGATGGAAGCGCTCGGCGGCAGCGTTGACCAATGTCCCCACGTCTGAGGCGCCGTAGGTTTCCAGGGTTGCGATCATCGCCTCCCGGTACCCGGCGGGAGCGGCAGTCACCATCGGGATCTCCTCTGGCACGTAGAGCCCCCCGTCGGGGGCGACACCTTCAAGGATCACCTCGTCGAAGCCGAGATCGGCCGTGGACCCACCCGTCGATCGATAGCGCACCCCCAGAGGGTAGAGAGGGTGGCGTCTACACTTGGCCTCGTTCCCCGCTCCCGTAGCTCAGGGGATAGAGCGCCGGCCTCCGGAGCCGGGTGCGCAGGTTCGAATCCTGCCGGGAGCGCATGGCGGATGGGTCAGCTTAAACGATTCACCTCGTCATCTGACCTGACAGGGACCGCTTCCAGCCCGTGTTGGGTGGACCCTGGCACAGTCGTACCGACATCGCGCCGTCGCTTGGCCGATTCGCCCGTTGTTACGAGCACACGTTCTCCAGCGCCTAAACGGCGCCACATCCGGTAACAGGAGGTCGCATTAGATGAGCGAGGCAGAAAGGAACGAATGGGACCGGCGTTACGCCGAGAGCGACGACCCGACGCCACCCCAGCCTTCACCGTTTCTGGAAGGCTGGCTCGATCGTCTTCCCCAGGGAGACCGTGCGCTCGACGTGGCATGCGGCACGGGCCGTAACGCTTTGCGACTTGCCGAGGCGGGCTATGCGGTTGACGCCGTCGATATCTCGGCGGTGGCGATCGCTCGGGGTCGATCCGAGGCCCGGAAGCGGGGCCTGAAACTGACCTGGCATGTAGCCGACCTGGACGATTTCGCGTTGGAACAGGTGGCGTATCAGGTGATCACGGTGATCCGGTATCGAAATCGTTCCCTCTGGCCCAAGCTCATCGACGCTCTGGCGCCCGAAGGGTGGCTGCTGGTCGAACACCATTTCAAGACGACGGCCCCGGTTGCCGGCCCATCGGAGACCTTCAAGCTAGAGCCGCAAGAGCTGCTTGATGCTTTTGGCACACTCCGAGTAATCCGCTTCGAGGAGGTCATCGACAACGACCCAGACCGACCCGAAAGAATGGTTGCATTGGAAAGGATCGTCGCATGCAAGGGCAATCCAGGTTTCTGAGAGCGTGGAACCCGTGATCACGGTGTGAGTCGCGAGGCTCAGCCTGAGGCGTCACCGCGCGGGCTATCCATGAGCCCTGCGTGTTGCATCGCTCCGCACCGCAGGCGTTCGTATTCGAGGACCGCAACCAATCCCCGCTCAAAGTCAGCACCGGCGCCGAACCGGCCTACGTTCGCGTTCGAATTCGCGTGGCAGGAAAGGCTTGGCAACGCCTAAGACCTTCACCTACCGTTCGACGCATCGCCACCAAGATCCGCATCCGGAGGTCGAGCGCCCCTACGTTCCGATGGTCGCACCCGGCAGTAGGCTCACCTTGTCCGAGAACTTCAGCCGGGGAGGTTGATGCCAATGCCTGACGAAGTGAAAGTGGGGCCGGTGTCTGAGTTGACTCCTGGAACCGTGACAGGAGCCGGCCGGTATGCCGTTGGCAACGCCAACGGCGAGTTGTTTGCGGTTACTCGGCGTTGCCGGCACCTGTACGCCGATCTAGCTAACGGCACTATTGACGAGGCCGGATGTCTGGTGTGCCCTTGGCACGGCTCCAAGTACGACGTGCGAACGGGCAGGATGGTGCGAGGACCCCAGGGTATCTTTGCCAAGATCCCAGGCCTCGGTACCGCCTACAAAGCTTTGACCTTGGTGCTTCCGCTTGGGCGCGGCCGGGTGGTGAAACGCAACAACACCCTCTACGTCGAGTAGCCCCGGCGACCATTTCGATCATCCAGGACAGGCTCGGCGAGGATCAACGCCGCCTCTAGCGCGCCAGACGTGACCGGTTGGTGTGGCTCTACTCCCCGCAGGACGACCCGCCGGCAATCGCGATCACTGTCGAGGTGGCGCCATCCAGAATCGCCAAGATCGGGTACACATCCCCGAGGTCGATCGTGACGTAGGGTTCAACGATCTCATCGCCGGCGTTGAAGGTGGCTGATTCCCCGTACAACTCCAGCACCTCGTCTCTGGTGTCATCAAGAGCCAGCCCGGCAGACTCACCGACATGCGGCAGCTGCCCGGTTTGCTCTAGCCGACAAGGAGCTTGGTGGAAAGCAGCCATTCCATTTGGTATCCCCCGTTCGATTTATTGGTGACGAAGCCACAATGTGAGGAGATTGACTTTCAAGCCGCTTCCTCCGAGCGCTGCGTGGCGGCACGATGGTGCCCGTGACGGCTTCGAGTCGGTGTTCATTCGGAGTCAGCGCTCCGGCCACCTGATCGAGGGCCACACTGCGGTGGTCGAAGAAGGGCAAGCCTGGGTCGTCCGGTATGTGATCGCCGTCGACAACCAGTGGTCGACCAGGATCGCTCAGGTTTGGGGTTGGTCGACAACCGGGGAGCACAAAGTGCTTCTCGAAGCCGACGGGTCGGGAGAATGGCGAGTCAACGGGTCGCTTGCACTGGATCTCGACGGGTGCCTCGACGTCGACCTCGAGTCGTCGGCGTTGACAAACACTCTCCCTGTGCACCGGCTTGAGCTGCGAATCGGTGAACGGTCGGAAGCACCGGCCGCCTACGTCCGTGCACTCGACCTCCGAGTGGAGCGACTCGACCAGCAATACGAGCGCGTTGAAAAGGCAGATGCGGGCCATTCTTACGAATACCGCTCCCAGGCCTTCGATTTTGAGGCTCGTCTGGACTTCGACGACTCGGGCTTGGTCCTTACCTATCCAGGGATCGCAACCCGCGTCCTGTAGGCGGAGCATTCGACGCGCACTTCACAAACTCGTCTCAGGACGCGACTAGCGTTTCGGCGATGCCACGTGCGATTTGGAAAGGTGCGATCAACTTCGGTTTGGTCACCATCCCGGTGGGTCTGTATACCGCCACCGACAACAAGACACCCAAGTTCAAGCAGCTCCGCAAGGACGACCACTCGGCCATCAAGTACAAGAGGGTCAGCGAAAGTGACGGCGAGGAGGTCGCCTGGGAGGACATCGTTCGCGGGTACGAGTTCGAGAAGGGTCGATACGTCGTCTTCACCGATGAGGAGCTGGAAGCGGCCACGCCCGAGGGCAACAAGCTGGTCGACGTAGTCCAGTTCGTCGACGAGTCGGAGATCGATCCCATCTACTACAAGTCCTCGTACTACCTCGCCCCGGAGAAGACCGGTGTCAAGGCCTATCAGATACTTCTGCAGGCGCTCCAGGAGAAAGGGCGGGTGGGCATCGCCAAGGTGTCGATCCGCGAGAAGCAGCAGCTGGCCACTCTGCGCGCCAAAAACGGGGCCCTGGTCATGGAGACCATGTACTGGCCCGACGAGATCAGGGCCGCCGATTTCGAGGAGCTCGAGGCGAAGGTTGAGATAAGGCCCGAAGAGGTGAAGATGGCAGTCTCACTCATCGACAACCTGACCCGCCCCTTCGATGAGTCCGAGTACATGGACAGTACGAGAGAGACGATCGAGGAGCTGGCGGCGAAGAAGGTGGCCGGCGAGGAGATCGTCGCCGCCGAGAGCCCCGAGCCCACCAAGGTGGTGGATCTGCTGGAGGCCCTCAAAGCATCGGTAGAAGCGACAAAGGCCAAGAAGGCCGCCTCCTGAGCCGGTGCCCCCGTCGGTATTGATCGTCGGCGGGGGGTTCGCAGGGCTCGCCGCGGCCCGGCATCTGGGCACCACGGTCGAGGTGACCATCGTCTCCGACCAGAACTTCCTCCTCTTCACGCCAATGCTCGCCGAGGTCGCCTCTGGTGACCTCGACCCTCGGCACATCATTACCCCGGTGCGCCAGCTGGCCCCTCACGCCAGGTTCATCCAGGGCGAGGTCACCGAGGTCGACATCGCCGCCCGCGGGGTCTCGGTGCGGCGTCCCTTGGGACTGGCGACAGTGGAGTTGGAAGCCGACGCCCTCTTGCTGACTCCGGGCTCTGTCCCGGCCGACTTCGGGATCCCCGGGGTCTCTGAGAACACCCTTCCCTTCAAGACGATCGGTGATGCCATTCGCATCAGGAACCGGGTTCTGGCGTTGGCCGAGGCCGCCACCGAGATCCCCGACCCGTCCCTGACCTCGGTGGCAGTCGTTGGTGCGGGATACTCGGGCGCCGAGGTGGCTGCATCCCTGGCCGACTTCCTCTCCGCGTCCTGGCGAAAGTACTTCGCCTCGGCCCCTCGGCCACGGGTGAGCATCATCGACGCCATCGACCGGGTGACCCCCGCACTACCTCCCCGCTCCAGCCGACGTGCCGCCGCCGCCCTGTCGCGGCGAGGCGTGGAGATGGTGCTGGGTTCTCGCGTCGCCTCGGTGGAGAGAGGAGCCGTGGTGTTGGAGTCCGGGGCACGGGTCGAGGCGGCGACGGTGGTGTGGTCGGCCGGCGTCAAGCCGCACCCGATGGCGGCTTCCCTGGGTCTTCCCCTCGACAAAGGACGCCTCGTCGTCGACGACCATCTGCT
>CAZKFU010000072.1:0-6590 GCA_964552165.1 uncultured Acidimicrobiaceae bacterium | reverse complement strand
CAGAGGGCATCCCGGCACCGACCTCCTCGGCGAGCCATCTACCCTCCCCGGTCAATCCGATGGAACCATTCGACGTCGTCTGGCGACCCACCGCTGCGGAGGCCGCGGCCACCCACACCCGCGCCTTCATGGACCGCCACGGGATCACCGACCTGGACACTCTGGTGGCGAGATCCATCGCCGAGCCGGAATGGTTCTGGCAGGCAGTCGTCGACTATCTGGGCATCCCATTCACACGAGCGCCGCTGACGATCAAGGACACCTCGCGGGGGCTGCCCTGGACCACGTGGTTTGGGGGAGCCCAGATCAACCTCTCCGCAGTCTGCGTCGACCGATGGGCGCTCCAGGCTCCCCAGCGGCGGGCCGTCGCCGCCGAGAGAGAGGATGGCACCCGGAGCTCAATGTCGTATGGCGAGCTTCACGACCAGGTGGCCCGGCTGGCCGCCGCCCTGCAGCGATTGGGTGTGCATCGGGGAGACGCGGTGGCGGTGTTCCTGCCCATGTCCCCGCAAGCAGTGGTCTCTTTCCTCGCCGTGGCTCGGCTGGGGGCCGTGGTGGTGCCCATCTTCTCCGGCTTCGGCGCAGACGCCGTCGCCACCCGGCTCAACGATCCCAGGCCCAGGGCCCTCGTCTGCGCCGACGGGATCCATCGCAGGGGCCGTCTCGTCGCCACCAAGGAGGTGGCCGACGAAGCGGCAGCAGCTGCCGGAGGCATCGAGGCCGTCGTGGTCGTCGACTATGTCGGGAGGAAAGACACGCCGATGACACCCGGCCGCGACCATCGTTACCAAGACCTGATCGCCGCCTCGCCGCCCGGGACGGCCGAGACGACCACCTCCGAGGAGCCCGTCCTTCTCGCCTACACCTCGGGGACCACGGGCCGGCCGAAGGCGGCGGTGCATGTCCATGGCGGTTTCACGGTGAAGGTGGCCGCCGAAGGCGCCTTCCAGACCGATGTCCACCAAGACGACACATTGATGTGGCTGACCGACATGGGTTGGATAATGGGACCTTGGATGGTGGTGGCCGGTTTGGCCAACGGCGCCTGTATCGCGACATACGACGGCGCCCCCGACTACCCCGATCCGGGGCGGGTGTGGGCCGTGGCCGAGTCCTTGGGGGTAACGATTCTCGGTCTCTCCCCCACTCTGGCAAGGTTGCTCCAGCCCCACGGTGTGGCTCCGGCTCGAGCCGCCGACCTCTCTCACCTCCGTCTGTTTGGATCCACCGGAGAGCCCTGGAACCCGGGCCCCTGGCATTGGCTGTTCGACGAGGTGGGGCAGGGAACGAGACCCATCGTCAACATCTCCGGCGGTACCGAGATCGGCGCCTGCATCCTCTCGGTCAACCTCTTGCAGGGCATCAAACCGACGTCATTGGGAGGGCCGGCGCTGGGTATGGCGGCCGACGTCGTGGATGCCGAGGGGAAATCGGTTCGAGGAGAGGTGGGTGAGCTGGTCATCCGCGACTCCTGGCCGGGGATGACAAGAGGATTCTGGGGAGAGCCGGAGCGCTACCTCGAGACGTACTGGTCGCGCCATCCCGATGTCTGGGTCCACGGCGACTGGGCCTCGGTCGATTCCAACGGGTTCTGGTTCCTCCACGGGCGTTCCGACGACACCCTCAACATCGGCGGGAAGCGAATCGGCCCCGCCGAGTTGGAGTCGGCGGCGGTCTCCCACCCGCAGGTCGTGATGGCGGCTGCGGTCGGAGTCCCCCACCCGGTCAAAGGTGAGGCGATCTCAATGTATGTGGTCCCGCTCCCCGGGGTGGAGCCGTCGGACGACCTGGCGCAGGATGTCTCCGACGCGGTGGCGGGGACCGTTGGCAAAGCGTTTCGTCCCGACGTGGTTCGCTTCGTCGGCGACCTTCCTCGCACCCGATCGGCGAAGATCATGCGCCGAGTCATCAAGGCGGTGGCGATGGGACAGGACCCCGGCGACCTCTCCAGCCTGGAG
Organism: uncultured Acidimicrobiaceae bacterium; assembly: GCA_964552165.1. Lineage (GTDB taxonomy): Bacteria > Actinomycetota > Acidimicrobiia > Spongiisociales > ZC4RG35 > CAZKFU01. Next base: position 4,632 of record CAZKFU010000072.1, on the reverse strand, counting down.
AACCCGGAAAGCCTGAAAGGTTTTTCCCCCTGAGCGCTTGTCCCCCTGCTTGCGGGGGGACCGGCGCCAGCGAGCGCAGCGAGCTGGGGGAAAGTCCGTGCGAGCCGAAGGCTCGGAGGTAGGGGGGTTCAGCGCGCCGAGGGGGGTGACCCCGCCAGCGGGGGATGAGCAAGAAACAAGCAGGCCGCTACCTAGGCGGCATCCGGGCGGCGGCGTCAAGCCTTATCACCTCGCCGTTCAGCAAGGGGTTGACGATGATCGCTTCGACGAGGCTGGCGAAGTCATCGGGGCGGCCCAACCGCTGCGGAAACACGTGAAGCCGGGCCAACGAGTCTTTCAGCTCCTGGGGAGCGCCCGCCAGCAACGGGGTGTCCATGATCCCCGGCGCCACCGACATCACCCTGACCCCGATGCTGGCCAGGTCGCGCGCCAAGGGAAGGGTCATGGCAACCACCCCTCCTTTCGACGCCGAGTAGGCGGCCTGGCCCACCTGGCCTTCGAACGCGGCGATCGAGGCCACGTTTACGATGACCCCTCGCTCTCCCTCCTCATTTGGCTTGTTGCGGGACATGACACCGGCCACATTCCTGATGACATCGAACATGCCTGTCAGATTGACCCCTATCGCGAACTTGAAGAGTTCGAGATCGAACAGCGTCCCGTCTCGCCCCACCACTCGCTGCGCCGGAGCAACCCCGGCGGCGTTGACCAGGATCGTGATCGATCCCAGATGACCCGCGGCCGCCTCCACCGCCTCGGTGACATCATTGGCCTGGCTCACGTCGCATGGGATGTAGACGGCGGCCTCACCGAGCGCAGCGGCGGCGGTGCCACCGGCTTCCTCATTGAGATCGAGGATCGCCACACTCGCCCCTTGGCCGACCAGACGCTCGGCGACGCCGAGACCCAGACCGGAGGCGCCTCCGGTGATGATCGCTTTGCTCTGGTTGATATCCATCGGGATGACGCTAACGCACCACGAATGTGGTGATATGTGCCCGTGATCGGTGTATTCGACTCCGGCGTGGGCGGTTTGTGGGTCGTGTCCGAGATTCGAAAACGCATCCCATCCGCCGACATCGTCTTCGTAGCCGATCAGGGCCGGGCGCCGTACGGGCCTCGGACCCGAGCCGAGGTGCTTGCGTTCTCCGACGAGATAGCGAGATGGCTGATGGACCGGGGCGCGATGCCCGTGGTCATCGCTTGCAACACTGCCTCGACCGCGGCCCTCCACGAGCTGAGAGCGAGCTACCCCTCGACTCATTTCGTGGGGATGGAGCCCGCCGTCAAGCCGGCTGCCGCCGCCACCCACAACGGAGTCATCGGAGTTCTCGCCACCGAGGTGACCTTCCAAGGCGAGCTCTTCTCGTCCGTGGTCGACCGATTCGCCGCGGGCCATACCGTTCTCACCAAGACCTGTCCCCGCTGGGTGGAGTTGGTGGAGGCAGGTGATCTCGAGGCACCCGAGGTGAAAGAGGCCGTGGCGGAGTGCGTGGCGCCGTTGGTCGAGTCCGGTGTCGACACCCTGGTCCTTGCCTGCACGCATTACCCGTTTCTGGTCCCTTTGATTCGCGAGGCCGTCGGCCCCGGCGTGGCCATCATCGACCCGGCGCCGGCGATCGCAGCGCAAACGGCGAGAATCGCCGGTGAGGAAGGAGCCGGCACCCTGGAGGTCTACACCTCGGGCGACGCTTCGGCCTTGAGCGATTTCATCGCCCGCAACCTCGTCGAGGTCGCAGGCGCCAAGATCGTCGAGTGGTGACCGGCGAGCGGCCACTCCCGCCTTCTCTACCGCCCGTCGAGGCCCTGGCGCCCGACTTCGCCTTCACCTCGACCTCAGGGGCAGTGCTCGGGTTTGGCATTTCCCGGAGATATGACCCCGGCTCAGGACCGGAGCGATATCGACGCACCGAGGAATTCGTCGCCGGCCTGGGGCCTGACGCCGTCGCATTTGTCTCTTTCACCTTCGATGTCGAGGATCCCGACTCGACGGTGGTGGTTCCCGAGACCGTGGTTCGCTTCGACCCTGGCGGTGCCACTCAAGTCTCCGGCGCCGTCGAGCACCTGTCTCCCCGCGCCGCGGGTGAGGCAGAGAATCGAATCTCGGTCGCCAACGGCTCCCCGACCGATTGGCGCCGCCTCATCGAGAATGCCGTGGTCATGATCGACAAGGGGCCCTTACGCAAGGTCGTGGTGGCCCGAACCGCGACCGTGACGGGAGAACGGCCGTTCTCCGCGGTGGATACCTGGCATCAGCTGCGATCCGCCCATCCCATGAGTCACGTCTTCTCTGTCGACGGCCTGGTCGGGGCTAGTCCCGAGCTGCTGGTCCGCTCTCTCGGTGGGGAGGTGGAGTCGGTCTCCCTGGCGGGGTCGGCCCCGGGATCGGCCGACGACCCCCTGTCTCGGGACCTCATGTCATCGGCCAAGGACCTGGAGGAGCACCAGTACGCAGCCGACTCGGTGGAGGAGGCATTGCGGCCGCTCACGTCATCACTCGATCGGTCCATGGTCCGGGTGCTCGATTTCGGCGAGATCCACCATCTCGGGACCTCGTATCGCGGGAGCCTCCTCGCCGGGGTGGGAGCGCTCCAGGTGACCGCCGCACTTCACCCGACAGCCGCGGTGGCAGGAACACCGAGATTCGACGCTCTGGAGTTCATCGCCCAACACGAGGGGATCGACCGCGGACGTTATGCGGGGCCCGTGGGTTGGGTGGACGGCAACGGGTCGGGAGAGCTGGCGATCGCCATACGCTGCGGTCTGGTGGAGCCGGGCTCCGCTCTGCTCTACTCGGGGGTGGGTGTTGTAGCCGGATCAGACCCCGAGGAGGAGTGGGAGGAATCGATGCTCAAGATGCGCCCCATGCTGCGCTCTCTCGCCTGAACCGTCATCCTGACCAGGCGATCGCCGCCACCTCGTCCAGCCTCCTCCTCAGATCAGCGCCGGCCTTGGCGTCGGTGGGTGCCTCGACAAGCTGGACACCGCCGGCTCGCTGGGCATCGAGGACCGCCTTGGGGAACTGACTCGGCTCCTCGACCCGGGCATAGCCGATATCGTGAAACGCGGCCAGCTGCTCGAAGTCGCGTCCGTGGGGAGTGAGAAACAGCCTTTCGAATGAGGCGCCGAGCCTCGCTTGGGGTAGCTCGTAGAACAGGCCGCCGCCGTTGTTGTTGACGATCACGAAAACGGCCGGGGGCGACGGATCGATCAGGAAGCCGTTCCCATCGTGGAGCATCGAGAGGTCTCCGGCGAGGGCCACCAGCGGTGCCGACTCCGATGCCCCTCCCAACGCCATCGAGACGAACCCGTCTATCCCGGACGCCCCCCGGTTGCCGATCACACGCCCACCGGTGGCGAGATGAGCATCGACATCACGGATGGGCCCGGATGAGGCGACCGCAAGGGTGACCCAGGGAACCGCGGCGAGGTCACGCGCCACTCTGGGCTCGGTGAGCGACGGATCGGCATCGAGTGCCCTGTCCAGCGCGGCTCGAACCACCCCATCGACCTCGATCCAACTTTCCAGCCAACCCTCGGAGGCGGGGTCCACGCGCTCCACCAAGGCCTCCAGCAGATCCGTCGGGTCGGCTGCGACGAGATGGTCTGCAGTCCGTGTGTGGTCGAGCCAGCGGCCGTGAGTGTCGACGACGATCTGGGGAGCTGCATGGGCGTAGAGCCGGTCGAGGCGTGGTGAGGGCCCTGTCCTCCCGACCCGGATGACGAAATCGGGTGCGAGCCGGTCGAGAAACCCAGGCAGCTCCAATAGATGGTGGTAGGTGGAGATCGACCCCGCGAGCCGGGCCCCCGATTGGGCGGTGGCAAGGACGGGCCATCCCAGCTCCCCCGCCGCGGCCACGAGCCGCGTCGGCGTGGCTACTCCCTCGCCGGCTATGACTACTCCCTGCCCCGACAGGGGCAGGGAGTCGAGGACCGACTCTTCGATCTTGGGACTTGACCGGGCCGCCGCCGTCCACGGTGTGGACCCCTCTCGACCGTCGGTCGGATGGGAGAAGGGAATGGCCGTCGACCGCCCGTCGTCGGTAAGGGGAACCGTTGGCTCCCTGAAGGCAACGTTCATGTGCACCGGTCCCGGTGGCCCTCCCAATCCCAAGGCCTCGGCCACCGCCCGCGATGCTGCCGACCTCCAATAGGCATCGGCGTCTGGTCGGTCTTCGGCAACGCCCACCTCGACGTACCAGCGAACCTTGCCTCCGAAGAGCATCCGTTGATCGATCGTCTGGTTGGCCCCAACACCGCGGAGCTCGGGAGGGCGATCGGCAGAGACCACGATCAGGGGGACCACGGCGGCGTCGGCCTCGACGACGGCGGGAAAGTGATTGGCAGCGGCGGTTCCCGACGTCGAGATCACCACCGCCGGTCTCCCCGCCACCCGGCTCGAGCCCAGGGCGAAGAAGCCCGCCGACCGCTCATCGATCGAGACCGCGACATCGATGTCGGGGTGGCCCTCGGCGGCGATCGCGAGAGCTGTCGACCTGGAGCCCGGTGAGATCACCGCCCGGCGAACGGGGCCTGCCCCCAGTTCTCCGGCTCCCGTTTCTGGTTCCCAAGTGGGACCCGGGCCGAAGATGGGGGGACGTGGAAGCTGAGTCGCCGCGTCGAAGGCGCGAC
>CAZKFU010000071.1:0-6591 GCA_964552165.1 uncultured Acidimicrobiaceae bacterium | reverse complement strand
CAAGGTGCCCATGGACGAGCTGACCAAGGAAGCGGTCAAGGACAGCGGAGTCTCCGGGCGCGACGTGCTCCGATCCAAGAACTTCTTCGCACTGGGGTTGCTGGCGTGGCTGTTCCACCGCCCCACCGAGCCCACCATCGAGTGGGCCGAGAAGAAATTCGCCAAGAAGCCGGAGGTGGTCGCCGCCAACGTCGCCGCCTTCAAGGCGGGCTACACCTTCGGTGTCGCCACCGAGGCCACCAAGAACACCTTCCAGGTCCAACCGGCGGCGCTCCGGCCCGGTGAGTACACCAACGTCAACGGGAACACCGCCCTGGCCTGGGGTCTCATCGCCGCCTCCAGACAATCGGGGATCCCGCTCTTCTACGGCTCGTACCCGATCACGCCGGCCTCCGACATCCTCCACGAGCTCTCCCGCCACAAGAACTTCGGGATCCGGACCTTCCAGGCCGAGGACGAAATCGCCGCCATCGGCGCTGCCATCGGCGCCTCCTTTGCCGGGAGCCTCGCTGTCACCGGGTCCTCGGGGCCGGGCATAGCCCTCAAGAGCGAGTCCATATCGCTGGCTGCTCAGACCGAGTTGCCCTTGCTCGTCATCAATGTCCAGCGTGCCGGACCGTCTACGGGCATGCCCACCAAGCCGGAGCAGGCCGACCTTCTCTTCTCGCTCTACGGGCGACATGGCGAGTCGCCGCTGCCGGTGGTGGCAGCAGCGTCCCCTTCGGATTCATTCGAGATGGCAATCGAGGCTGCCCGGATCGCTCTCAAGTACATGACCCCGGTGATCCTGCTCTCCGACAACCACATCGCCAACGGCTCCGAGCCCTGGCTGCTCCCCGACCTGGACAAGCTCCCGGAGATGAAGGTGGATTTCGCCACCAAGCCGAACTCACCCAACGGCTTTCTGCCATATATGAGAGACATCGACACCTTCGCCCGGCCTTGGGCGCTCCCGGGGACACCGGGTCTCGAGCACCGCATCGGCGGCTTGGAGAAGCAGGCGGTCACCGGGAACATCTCCTACGACCCCAACAATCACCAGCTGATGACCGAGAGCAGGGCGTGGAAGGTGGCCAACATCGCCAACGACATCCCAGAGCTGAGTGTCGACGGCGACGACGACGCCTCGGTGCTGGTGTTGGGATGGGGCTCCACCTTCGGAAGCATCCGGGCGGCGGCGCGCCGGGTGCGGCTCGCCGGGGAGAAGGTAGCCACCGCCCACCTTCGGCACATCAACCCGCTGCCTCTCAACGTGGGTGACGTGGTGCGGGGCTACGACAAGGTGCTGATACCGGAGCTCAACATGGGTCAGCTGCTGAAGGTCATCCGCGCCGAGTTCCTCATCGACGCGGTCGGCCTCAACCAGGTGTCCGGTGAGCCCTTCAAGGTCGCCGACATCGCCGAGCGAGTCATGGAGATGACGGGATGACGTCACCCACCTACACCAGAGCCGACTTCCAAACCGACCAGGAGGTGCGGTGGTGCCCCGGATGTGGTGACTATACGATTCTCGCCTCGGTTCAAGGGTTTCTGGCATCTCTGGGACGCCCCCGCGAGGAGTTCGTCTTTGTCTCCGGGATCGGATGCGCCTCACGGTTCCCCTACTACGTCAAGACCTATGGGATGCACTCGATTCATGGCCGTGCCCCGGCGATTGCCTCCGGTGTTGCCGCCGCTCGCCCCGATCTCTCGGTGTGGGTGGTGACCGGCGACGGCGACGCGCTGTCGATCGGCGGCAACCATCTCATCCACTCCCTCCGGCGCAACCTCAACATCAAGATCCTGTTGTTCAACAACCAGATCTACGGCCTGACCAAGGGTCAGTACAGCCCCACCTCCGAGAAGGGCAAGATGACCAAGTCTTCACCGGCTGGGTCGATAGACCACCCGTTCAACCCGGTGAGCCTGGCGCTGGGTGCCGAGGCCACCTTTGTCGCCAGGACCCTCGACATGGACCGCAACCACACCACCGAGCTGTTGCAGGCCGCCTACGAGCACGAAGGGTCGGCATTCATCGAGATCTATCAGAACTGCAACGTGTTCAACGACAAGGCCTTCATCAAGTTGACCGGGAAGGCGGAGAGGGTCCAGAACCGGATCGACCTGGTGGACGGCGAGCCAATCACCTTCGATGGTGGCGCCAAGGCCGTCGTCTTGGAGAACGGTGAAGCCAAGATCGTGGACACCTCCAGCGTTGATCCCTCGCGGATACTCGTCCATGACGAGACCAGGGAGAACCCTTCGGTGGCGTTCTCCATATCGAGGCTCGCCCACGGCCCATCGGGGCCAACGCCTCTGGGAATCTTTCGTCGGGTGGCGCGGCCCACCTACGAGTCCGACATGGAGGCCCAGCTGGCTACGGCGAAGGAGAAGCTGGGCGAAGGCGACCTGTCGAAGCTGATACGGAGCCATGGCACCTGGAAGGTGGGCGCCGCCTCATCGAATGGTGGCTGAGCCCGGGCCGGCTACTCGTTGATCAGGCTCGCCGCCACGAACCCATAGATCTGGTCCACCAGTGCCGTCCTGTCCAAGGGCCCGTCCGGGCGATACCACCTCTCGATTGCGTTGAGGACGGACAGGGTGAGGATCGACACCAGTTTGGGATCGGCGCCGGGCTTGAACTCACCGGAGTCGATCCCGGCCGCGACCACTGATCTGAACTGGGCTTCATAGCGGTCACGGGCGGAAACCACTCGTCGGCGGTGAGCGTCGTCGAGCATCCGAGCCTCGTTCAGAAAAGTGCGCGCGACATCGCGATGCTCGAGGATCACATCGATGTGGCCCGCGATCAGCGCCTGCAGCTGTCCCGAGGCGGTAGCGGCAGCCGCCAGTGCTCGCTCCGCCGCCTCGGTGAACAAGGTGGCGCCGCGGTCGACGACCTCGACCAGAAGATCCTCTTTGGAGTCGATATGGGCATAGAGAGAGGAGCCGAGGAGCCCCAGCTCGCGCCCCAGCTGCCGCATCGACGTACCGTGGTATCCGCGCTCGGCGAACATTCGACCTGCCGCCCGGACCACGTCGCTTCGAGTGTTACGCAACATCAGCGGTGGTCGTAGCGGACGGTGACCCGGTCGGTCACGGGGTGGGCCTGGCAGGTGAGCACGTATCCCGACTCGATCTCGCTGTCGATGAGTGCGTAATTCTTGGCCATGGTGACCTCCCCCTCCTCGATGGTTGCCTTGCAGGAAGCGCACATCCCTCCCTTGCACGAGAACGGCAGCTCGGGCCTCACCCTGAGTGCGGCGTCGAGAACCGACATCTCGGGCCTCATCCGGGTCTGAACCGCCCGCCCGTCGAGGATGACTGTGAGGTCGACGCCCCCCTCTCCGAGAGCCGGCTCGGGGGGCAATGTCGCCGGGTCGAGGGGGCCGGCGAAGAAGAGCTCGTCGTGGACGCTCGCCGGGTCGGCCCCGGCGCCCTCGATGGCGCCTCTGGCCTCCACGACCATTTGGTAGGGCCCACACAGGAACCACTGGTCGACGGGTGCGCTGTCGATCAGCGAGGCGAACATGGCCTCCAGCTTGACGGCGTCTATCCGCCCGTTGAACAGGGGAACCTCGGTGTCCTCCCGCGACATGACGTGGATGAGTTGAAAGCGTTCCGGAAAGCGGTCCTTGAGCCCCTCCAACTCCTCCAGGAACATCACGGTGGCGGCGGTCCGGTTGCCATAGACCAAGGTCCAATGCGACCACGGCTCAGCCTCAAGGCTGGTCGACAGAAGCGACAGCACCGGCGTGATCCCCGACCCGGCGGCAATGGCCACCGCGTGTCGGGGGCGGGCTGGATCGGGATCGATCGTGAAGTCGCCAATGGGCGGCATCACCTCGACCACCTCGCCCTCACGAAGCCTGGTGGTTGCCCAGGTGCTCATCACGCCGCCATGGAGCCGCTTGATCCCCACCCTGAGCTTGCCCGAGATGGCGTTGGCGCAGATCGAATAGGACCTGCGCACGTCCTCGCCATCAATGATCGCCCGCAGAGTGACGTGCTGTCCCGGGAGGTAGGAGAAGGCCTCCCCGAGCCTCTCGGGAACGTCAAACGTGACGGCCACCGCCTCGTCGGTCAGGGGTGTGACCTCGGTGACCCGCAATGGATGAAACTCGACGCTCAGGTCAGCTCCTTGAAGAGGTCGAAGGGCTCGCCGCAGGAGGCGCACACCAGCAGGGCCTTGCAGGCCGTCGAGCCAAACCGCGATATGACCCGGCTCTCATCCCCACCGCACTTGGGGCACAACGGGGTCTGGCCCGGAGGGGCGATGCCACTCTCGGCGAGCCTGCGCTTGCCCTCCTCGCTCATCCAGTCCGTGGTCCACGCCGGGGAAAAGACGGTGACGATCTCGACCTCTCCGTGGCCGGCGAGGGCTAACCGGATGTCATCCTCGATCTGGCGCATGGCCGGGCAGCCAGAGTAGGTGGGGGTGATGACCACCCGGACCCCGTGCTCGGTCGCGGTGACGTCACGCAGAATTCCCAGATCCTCGATCGTCAGGGCCGGGATCTCGGGGTCGACCACAGTGGCCACCAGGTTCCTCACCACTCCACCCCCGAGTAGGCGTGGTACATCCATTGCATCTCGGAGAGAAGGAGCCCGAGATGCTCGGTGTGGAGCCCGCGTCGCCCTCCGAACCGCTGGTGGGCTTCCTGGGGGATGGTGAGGGTGGCCTCTTCGATGATCGGTGTGACGCGGCGCAGCCAGCCCTGGTCGAGGCCACCGCCGTCGCCGACGGAGAACATCTCGGCGGTGAAGCGCCACAACGCGTCGAGAGCCGACTGCACCCGTTGGTGTGACTCCTCGGTCCCGTCACCAAGTCGGACCAGCCACCCCGCCGAGTGGCGAAAGTGGTAGCGCGCCTCCTTGTGCGCCTTTTCGGCGATACCGGACAGGACCTCGTCCTCGTCACCGCTCAGTCGCTCCCAGAGCTCGAGCTGATAGGCGTCGAAGAGAAACTGACGCGCCATGGTCATGGCGAAGTCCCCGTTGGGCTGCTCGACGAGCAGGAGGTTGGTGAACCCGCGCTCGGGACGCCCCATGGCGAGTTCGTCTTCGTCTCGCCCGGCCCCTTCGCGGCTTCCGGCGTGGGTGAGCAGCGCCCGGGCGACCCCGAGATGGTCGAGGGCGATGTTGCCCAGCGCGATGTCCTCCTCGAGCTCGGGCGCTCGCGATATCCACTCGCCCAAGCGCTGCGCCAGTACGAGGTTGTCGTCGGCGTGGTTGAGGACGCGCAGGAACGCGGGGTCGCCGACCAGCGGAGGCGAGCCCTTTGGCGCGGTCACATGTGCCCCACTTCGTCGGGTATCTCGTAGTGGACGGCATGGCGGTATGGCTTCTCGTTGGCCTCGACGAACGCGGCAGCATCGTCGGGGTCGAAAGCCGAGATCTCGCTGCTGGGAACCACCCAGAGGCTCACCCCTTCCTGACGCCTGGTGTAGACGTCGCGAGCGGCCTGTAGCGCCGACTCCGGATCGGGGGCGTGAAGGCTTCCCACATGCACATGGGAAAGGCCACGCCGTGCCCTAATGAAGACTTCCCACATGGGAGCACCCTGGGCGGCATCGGATTCGGTTGCGAAGTCGGTGGGCTCACCGGGGATGTGGGGGACGTCGTAGGTCACGCCACCCTCCTTGCCTGGTCCTTGGCGGCGTAGGCGGCCGCCGCCTCGCGCACCCACCGGCCCTCATCCCAGGCGTTGACCTTGTGCTCGAGTCGTTCCCGGTTCATCGGGCCGTTCCCCTTGACGACCGCCCAGAACTCGTCCCAATCGATCTCCCCGAAGTCGTAGTGCCCACGGTCGGGGTTCCATGCCAGCTCCGGATCGGGAATGGTGAGATCGAGGTACTCCGCCTGAGGCACCGTCATGTCCACGAATTGCTGCCGGAGGTCGTCGTTGGAGACCCTCTTGATCTTCCATCCCATCGACTGCTCGGTGTGAGTGGATTCGGAGTCGTGCGGTCCGAACATCATCAGCGAAGGCCACCACCATCGGTCCAGTGCGTCCTGGGCCATTGCCCTCTGCTCGGGTGTCCCCCGAGCCAGGGTGAGCATGATCTGGTAGCCCTGGCGCTGGTGGAAGGACTCCTCCTTGCAGATGCGGACCATGGCCCGGGCATAAGGACCGTACGAGCAACGGGTGAGCATGACCTGGTTCGTTATCGCGGCGCCGTCGACCAGCCACCCGATCGTTCCCATGTCTGCCCAGCTCAAGGTGGGGTAATTGAAGATCGAGGAGTACTTGTGCTTGCCCTGGTGGAGGAGGTCGACCATCTCGTCACGGGTGACGCCCAGGGTCTCCGCCGCCGAATAGAGATAGAGACCGTGGCCGGCCTCGTCCTGGACCTTCGCCATGAGGATCGCCTTGCGGTGCAGCGAGGGCGCCCGAGTGATCCAGTTGGCTTCGGGCTGCATCCCGATGATCTCGGAGTGGGCGTGCTGGGCGATTTGACGAATCAACGTCTGTCGATAGCCCTCGGGCATCCAATCCGTGGGCTCGATCTTCTCCTCGGCGGCGACGATGGCGTCAAACCTCTGCTCGTTGTCCATGGCACGATTCTACCAACGAACGTTCGTTGGTGGGCCCTGCTCAGGTCAGAGCTA
>CAZKFU010000070.1:0-6592 GCA_964552165.1 uncultured Acidimicrobiaceae bacterium | reverse complement strand
CGACGCCATCATGGAGGCAGTAGCTTGGGGCATTGACCTGGTGGTCGCCATAACCGAAGGGATCCCCGTGGCCGACATGGTCAAGGCGAAGCGTTATCTCGAGGGGCGGGGAACCAGGCTGATCGGGCCCAACTGCCCCGGTGTGATCACACCTCTTGAGTGCAAGATCGGGATCATGCCCGGGTACATCCACCAACGGGGCCGGGTTGGGGTGGTGTCACGCTCGGGAACCCTCACCTACGAGGCGGTGTACCAGCTGACCCGCCTCGGTTTGGGGCAGACCACCGCCATCGGGATCGGGGGCGATCCTGTCATAGGGACCAGCTTTGCCGATGCCCTTCGGCTGTTCGAGGACGACCCCGAGACCGAAGGCGTCATCATCATCGGCGAGATCGGTGGCACCGCCGAGGAGGAGGCGGCGCGATTCGTCGCCGAGGAGATGTCCACGCCGGTTGCCGGGTTCATAGCCGGCACCACCGCACCTCCGGGGAAGAGGATGGGGCATGCCGGGGCCATCATCTCCGGTGGCTCGGGCACCGCCGCCGCCAAGATCGCGGCGATGAGAGACGCTGGGATCGTGATCGCGCCCACTCCCACCGACATGGGCGCAGCCATGGTGGAGGCGCTGGGCTGATGGCACCGCTCGAGGTGATCAGGTCGGAAGGCGAGCGACTGGCGGAGCTCGCCACCGGCCAGCTCGAGGTTCCCGTCCCGCAGTACCCGGGCTGGAGCATGGCCGACCTCGTGGCCCACACCGGGGCCGCCCTCGGGCGCACAGTCCTCATCTGCCGCCAGCTTCCCCAAGAGCGTGTCTCCTCGCCTCGGCCCGAACCTGACGACGATGTCCTTCCCTGGTTTCGCCATCAGCTCGATCAGTGTCTCGCCGAGCTCGCCGGCGCCGACCTCGATGCCACCGTCTGGGCATTCGCCAGCCCGCCCACGTTGGGCTTCTGGCAGAGCCGGATGGTGACCGAGGTCGGCCTGCATCGCTGGGACGCTGGACGAGCCGTCGGTGTAATCAGCCCCTTGCTCGACGAGGTCGCGCAACTCGGTCTCGACGAGGTGACAAAGATGTGGCTTCTCTGGACCGGAGAGCTTCCCGGGCTCACCGTCCACGCCACCGACCTCGATCGCACCTGGGAGTACGCCGGTGGCGGCGACCGCGTGTCGGGGACCAGCTCCGACCTCTATCTGCGGTTCATGGCACGACCCTCCCCGGTCGAGCTCCCCGAGGCGTGGGCGGAGGCATTCGACTCCCTACCGCCTCCACCGCGATAGGCGTGTCGACGCCCCGAATCCACGTTCGGCCAGGCAATCCCGATTTCCTAGACCTCGACTGGGAAGCCTCGATAGCCCAATGGGCGGGCGACCCGCTGGTGGAGATGCCGACGGGCGTCCACCGTCACCCGGTGGTTTTTGCCGCCTATCCCGAGGGGATCTACGCCATCAAGGAGCTCCCGGAGCGCTACGCCCGCAACGAGTTCGATTCTCTGCGCAAGCTCGAGCAGCGGACGACACGCTCGGCGCGTCCCGTGGGATTGGTAACCCGCGATTGGGTTGACACCGCCGATGAGCATTCGGCGGCGGTGATAACGAGATACGTCGAGCACGCCTTCCCATATATCGAACTGGTGCAAGGTGGGGGCTTTGGCACCCGGCGCGACCAGATGCTCGATGCCTTCGCCGGGCTCTTGGTCGAGCTGCATCTCGCCGGTTGCTATTGGGGCGATTGCTCGCTCTCCAACGTCCTCTATCGCTATGACGCCGGCGCCCTGGAGGCGGTGATGATCGACGGCGAGACGACCAGGATCTACCCATCGCTGTCTGCGGGACAGCGGCTCGAGGACATCCAGATCATGACGGAGAACCTGGCGGGGGAGATGGCCGACATCGCGGCGTCCGAAGGAGCGGAGGTGACCTCTGCAGATCTCGCCATTGGCGAGGACATCGGCGCCCGCTATCACGCGCTGTGGTCGGAGCTGACCGAGGTGCTCGTCATCGGCAAGGACGAGCGATTTCTCATCAGACAGCGGATCGAGCGGCTCAACGACCTCGGTTTCTCTGTGGGCGACGTCGACCTGATCCCGGCCGAGGAAGGCACCAGGGTGAGGATGCGGGTCGAGGTCGGTGGGCGCACCTTCCACACCGATCGCCTTCGGCAGCTCGCCGGCGTCGAGGCATCCGAGAACCAGGCGCGCCTCTTGCTGTCTGATCTCAACTATTACCTGGCGGCTACCGGAGGAGTCACCGCATCGGGCAAGACGGTGGGCACCATGCGGTGGCGATCCGAGGTCCTGGAGCCAATTCTGGATCGCATCGAGGCTGTGTACCGGGGCAACCCGATCCAGGGATTCTGCGACCTCCTCCATTTTCGCCTACAGCTGGCCCAGCAACGCGGCCAAGACGTCCCCAATGAGGAGGCAATGGACCTCTGGCTGACGGCGGGGATGCCAGGATTTCCCTTGGGCCCGGCGTCGGATGGGTCGGGAGACCATTGAGACCAGACGTTTGGTTTCTAACCTGGAGGGCGTATGCGGTCTAACAATTCGCGCTCCTGGTGGCGGGACGCGGTCTTCTACCAGATTTATCCCCTGAGTTATTCCGATGCCGACGGGGACGGTTTTGGCGATCTCGAAGGCATCCTCTCCCGGCTCGACTATGTCGCGGAGACCCTGGGCGTGGACGCCATCTGGTTCTCACCCTTCTACAAGAGCCCCATGGTCGATTGGGGATACGACGTATCCGATCACACCGATGTCGACCCGATCTTCGGGGACCTCGATCTCGCCCAGCGGTTGATAGACGAGGCACATCGACGTGGGCTCAGGGTGATCTTGGATTATGTGATCAACCACACCTCCGATCAACACCCGTGGTTCAACGACTCTCGATCCTCCCGGGATCATCCAAGAAGGGACTGGTACGTCTGGCGGGATCCCAAACCGGATGGCTCGGCACCCAACAACTGGATCAGCGTTTTCAGCGGCCCTGCCTGGACCTTGGACCAGAGGACCGGTCAGTTCTTCCGGCACACCTTCTTCCACAATCAGCCCGACCTCAACTGGCGAAACGCCGAGTTACGCGAGGCGATGTTCGACGTCGCCCGGTTCTGGCTGGACCGCGGTGTCGACGGGTTTCGGGTCGATGCCGCACATCAGATCATGAAGGACCCCCTGGAGAGGGACAACCCACCGGCTCCCCCCGACTACGCGCGGCCCTGGAAGGACATGGGCGAGTACGACAAGTGCATCCACCTCTACGACTACGGGCATTCCGATGTCCACGAGGCTCATCGTGAGTTTCGCAAGGTGCTCGACACCTACGGTCATGACCCGGTCTCGGTTGGAGAGATCCACATTTTCGACTTCCCTGAGTGGGCCTCTTACTACGGGGAGGCCCTTGACCAGCTTCACATGCCCTTCAACTTCCATTTGATGGCGTCTGACTGGAACGCCAGCGCCCTCCGAGCGACCATCGAGGCCGTCCATTGGAACATTCCGGTAGGCGGATGGACCAACTGGCTCTTGGGAAATCACGACGAGTCCCGGCTGGCGTCGCGGATGGGAGCCGCCAATGCCCGTCTGGCAGCGGTCCTTCTCCTCACATTGCGGGGAACACCGTTCCTCTACTACGGCGATGAGCTGGGCATGACGGACGTCGAGGTTCCCGACAACGCTTCCAAGGACCCGTGGGGTGACAACGTCTCCTACTTGAGCCGCGACGGCGCCAGGTCACCGATGCAATGGTCGAGTGACCCTCTGTGCGGGTTCTCCACCAACCCACAAACCGTTCCCTGGTTGCCAGCGGGGCCCGACTGCGACAAGTCGAGCGTCGAAGCCGAGATCGACGACCCCGGGTCGATGCTCAACCTCTATCGCCGCCTCCTCGATCTGCGACGTGAGTCGGCGGCGCTCCGCCTCGGCTCCTACCTCTCGCATCCGGCATCATCCGACCAGGTACTCGTGTACCGGCGGGAGGCCGATGAGGAGACGATGACCGTGGCGCTCAACATCTCGGACGACCCGGCGACGGTGTCGCTTCGCTCAGGCGCAGTGATCCTGTCGACGACTGATTGGGAGAGGTCCGATCAGGTATCCAACGGGCTCGGCCTTGCACCCAGGGAAGCCGTGATCGTCAGCCATTCCTGAGCCCGTCGGGCGCGGGGGTGGCAACATTGGCTAGGTTTGTCCTACCAAGCGCCGGCGAGGAGGACGAGATTGGCCGAGATAACGATGACCGACCTGGGGAAGGTCTACCCCGACGGCACGAGGGCGGTCGGCGACCTTGATCTGACCATCGAAGACGGTGAGTTCCTGGTACTCGTCGGCCCATCGGGATGCGGCAAGTCGACGGTCCTGCGGATGATCGCCGGGCTGGAGAGCATCAGCGAGGGGAGCATGCACATCGGAGACAAGCTGGTCAACGATGTCCCACCCAAGGATCGCGATATCGCAATGGTGTTCCAAAATTATGCGCTGTACCCGCACATGTCCGTCTTCGACAACATGGCCTTCGGGTTGAAGCTGCGCAAGCTTCCCAAGGAGGAGATCGAACGGCGGGTGGGCGAGGCCGCCGACATCCTCGAGATAAGGGACTTTCTGGACCGCAAGCCGGCGGCGTTGTCGGGTGGCCAGCGGCAGCGAGTCGCGATGGGGCGCGCCATCGTCCGCGAGCCATCTGCTTTCCTCATGGATGAGCCCCTGTCCAACCTCGATGCCAAGCTTCGCGTCCAGATGCGGGCCGAGTTGGAGCGACTGCACGGCCGATTGGAGACGACGACGGTGTATGTCACTCACGACCAGGTCGAGGCGATGACCCTCGGCGATCGGGTGGCGGTGCTGCGCCCGGTGTCGGCGTCCCGGCCCTACAACCTGCAGCAGGTGGGCCCGCCGGCGGAGCTCTTCTCGAGTCCCGACAATCTCTTTGTCGCCGGGTTCATCGGCAGTCCCGCCATGAACCTGGTGACGGGCCATCTCAAGGGCGAGGGGCAGGAGGTCTGGGTCACCTTCGGGAACTATCGGCTCAAGGTCGATCAGCGCTCACTGCAGAATCATCCCGGAATCGAGAACCACATGGAGCGGCCGTTGGTGCTGGGGGTTCGCCCCAGCGCCTTCGAGCTGGCATCGGTGGCGGGACGCGACCCTGACCGGACCATGACGGCAAAGGTCGAGGTCACCGAGATGCTTGGCGCCGAGACGTATGTCCACTTCACAGTCGACGTGCCCCCGGTGGTGACGCCCGACATCGAGGAGCTGCTTGCCGACTCCGGGCAAGACGCCTCGTCCCTGGGATCTTCCACCAACTTCATCGCCCGGGTGTCGTCCGACGTTCCCGTGGAGAGAGGCGCCTCGGTGGAGCTTGTGGTCGACACCGCCAAACTCCACTTCTTCGACCCCGGGAGCGGGGAGCGAGTGGGTGTGAAGGCCAGGGCGGCCACCGTCTAGAGATCAACCTCAGCTTCGACGGCTCGTATGTGAGCGAAATCGACGCCGGTTTGGGGCCGGCTGGCGGTCGGGTGGCGGCGTGAGGCCGTCGCCGCCGGCGTACCGGGATCGTTTTCGCTCATATGCGGATGCCACAAGCTGAGGTTGCAGGATCCGGGATGGGCGCGCACCTAACGTGGCCCGAGTATGACGACGATCGGAGTGCTCACCGCAGGGGGGGACTGCCCCGGGCTCAACGCCGTGATTCGGGCAGTGGTGACTCGGGCGGGTGCGGGTGGCGCCGATGTCCTTGGGATCGAGGAAGGATGGGCGGGTCTCGCTCGTGGTGGTGTGCGCCGTCTTGGTCGTGATGACGTCCGAGGGATCCTCACCCGCGGCGGCACCATTCTCGGCACCTCGCGTCTCGACCCCTACCTGGCAGACGGGCCAGCTCCTGCCGACAGGGTCGCCGAGCTGGGGCTCGACTCGCTGATCGTCGTCGGTGGTGACGGGAGCCTGCGCTCCGCAGCCCGGCTTGCCGGCGACGGGGTGGCGGTGGTGGGTGTCCCCAAGACCATCGACAACGACATTGGCGGGACCGACTACACCTTCGGTTTCGACACCGCCGTGCAGGTGGCCACCGATGCCATCGACAGGTTGACCACCACCGCCGAGTCCCACAACCGGATAATGATCGTCGAGGTGATGGGTCGCACCGCGGGGTGGATAGCGGCCCACGCCGGGATGGCGGGTGGCGCCGAAGCCATCCTCGTGCCCGAAGTGGCGTACGACATCGAGGAGATCGCTCGTCGCATCAAGGCGCGCCACGAGAAGGGGAGCTCGCATTCCATCGTTGTCGTCGCCGAGGGGGTCCCCGCCCCGGCCGGCCAGATCGTCTACGCAGGTGTCGACGAGTTCGGCTTCAAGCGGCTGGGCGGTGTCGCCAACGACGTGGCCTCGACTTTGGAGGACCTCACCGGCTACGAGACGAGGGTCACCGTGCTCGGGTACCTCCAACGTGGGGGGACGCCAACCGCATTCGACCGGGTTCTGGCGACCAGGTTTGGCCTCGCTGCCGCCGAGGCTGCTATCGCCGGGAGGAGCGGAGTCATGGTGGCGGCACGCGGCGGAGAGATCGTCGAGGTCGACCTGGCTGAGGCCTGCTCCAA
>CAZKFU010000069.1:0-6640 GCA_964552165.1 uncultured Acidimicrobiaceae bacterium | reverse complement strand
ATCGGTCGGGGCCCGAGCCAGCTCCTGGGAGAGTCGGTCCTTCTCGTTGGTCACGAGGAGCACCGACTCCTTGAGCGTGCGGGGAACCCTCATCGCCCAGGTCGAGTCTCTGAGGTAGCGCTTCAGCTCACCGATGATGGTTTGGCTGGCGTAGGTCTCGAACCTGACGCCACGAGAGACCTCGTATCGATCGATGGCACCGACAAGGGCCATCATCGCCACCTGGTTCACATCGGCATACTCGGCGGATCTGTGAAACCTGCTGGCGACGGCGGCGGCAAAGCCGGCGTATCTCTCGAAGAGCTCGTCGCGGATGGTCCGATCCTCACCGAGGAGGCGCCAGAGATCGTCGTTGCTGAGCTCTGGCCGACGAGCCCTGCGCACCAGGTCGAGCTCGAACCACGCGGGTAGCCCCATGCCCCATCGGTCGGCGAGGCGGTCGAGGAGGCTTCGCCCCAGGTCGTCCAACGCGATCTGTGAAGACTCGGGCGACACTTCAACACGGAAGGTCGACTGGTTTCCCGATACCTCCACGACGATTGCCCCGGCGGCGGAGGCTGCAGTACTCACCAACTCCGAGGTGAGCAGGGCAGCGTCGACGGCCTTGATGCCGGGTCCTCGGTCGACGAGGGCGCCCACGATCCGCCTGGCGATGTAGGGAGCCCGACCCGAAGACTCCAGCTCGATCCGGGCGACTCGCTCGGTACCTGGCATGTCTTGGTGGCCCGTCTAGCTCGTGGCGTCGCCGGCGGCGCCCTCGACCGATTCGAATGTCCGAAAGCGACCCTCGAGCCCGGTGAGGTCGATGATTCGCTGTACCGGACCCTCGGCGACGACGATCAGGAGGCGGCCTTCCCTCTCGGCTAGGAGATCGTCGGCGGCTATCAGCGCCCGAAGGCCGGTGGAGTCGATGAACTCGACCCCAGACAGATCGGCGATCAGCACCTGACCTTGCTGAGAGGCAACTGCATCCTCGAGTTCGGGGGCGGAGGCCATATCGATGTCACCCTTGACGACGAGCACGGGAACCTTGCCGGCCTCATCGAGCTCTATCCGATACCTGGGTCCAGTGGTCAATGCAATCCTCGTCAACCGATAGCGCCCTGGCACGCTACTAGCCGAGGACGGCTCGCGGACATCCTTATATCTCGAACCAACTGGTGGTGACCTCACCATCGTGCTCGACGTCCCATCGCCAGGCAAGGGCGTCCACGATCGCCAACCCGAACCCCGCCTGCGGGGGCGACTGCGTCCGCTCCGACCTGGCAAACGGACGTCCCGGATAGGTGATGGTCACTCGTGTCTTCTCATTGATGGGCCGGACGTCGATCCGCACCTCCTGGCCCGATTCGAGACCCGCATGGCGAACGGCGTTGCTCACCAACTCGCTCACAGCCAGCAGGACATCATCGGTCTGTTTGTGGTCACCGAGGTGCGACCTGATAAGTGCCCTCGCCTCGGAGGGGGCAGCCTCAGAGGCTTCGACGGTGAATCTCGCAGCCGGGAACTGGGTACTCATGGCGAGCCTCGGGGCCCCATCTCACAGGGCCGGGGCCCGATCATCAAACTAAGGTTCGCGCCAATCACAACATTCCATCCCGCGGATCCGTGGAGGCCATGGTGACAGGCGAGCGGCGCGTCTTCGGTGAAGTTCACCCGGTTTGGCATCTGCGCCTCCGCAACGTTGCTGTTGCTGCTGCGGCGCTGGTGGCACTTGGTGGTGCGATCGCGGTCGTGGGCAGGATCTTGGATATACCCATTCTCGCTCAATGGGTGACCCGAACCGAGGTTCGGCCCATGCAGCCCGCGGAGGGAATCCTGTTCATCCTGGCCGGGCTGTCGGTGATCCTGGCGTTGACCTCCACGGGGAGATGGACGAGGCGGTTGGGATTGGTGTTGGCCGGCCTGGTGCTCCTCGGCGGTATCGCGGTGATTGTCGCCAACGTGGCCAACCTGCAGTTCCCGCGCTGGCTCCTCACGTCGTTCGAGTTCGACGATATCGCCGGCGGGGAGCGCCCCGGTCGTCCCGCTCTCAATGTCGGGGTGGTGATGACTGCCCTGGCCGCCAGCGTGATCTCTCTTGGTACCCGATACCGCGCCGGCCATATCGCTGGTCAGCTGCTCGCATTCGGCACTGCAATGATCGGCGCCACCGTGGTCGTTGCCTTTGCGTATGGTGACGACAGCCTTCGCGGCTTCCCTCTGGGCTCGGGGAGGATGCCGGTGAGCGCCGGCCTGCTCGTGGTCGTTCTCTCGGCGGCCGTCGTGTCCGCCCGACCCGCGTTGGGCCTCGTGGCCCCCGTTATCAGCCCCTGGCCCGGCGGCATCGTCTTGCGTCGGTTTCTGCCTTTGGTGTTGGCGGGACCGCCAATCGCCGTTGCCTTGCTGGAGTCCGGGACCACACCGGAGAGCCAGCCCCGATGGTTCGCTCTGGCTGCCGTTGTCGTTAGCGGTCTCCTGGTGGCGGCGTTGTTCACCACGGCGTCCGCGGTCTCCCGCTCCGAGAGGATCATGGAGGTTGCCCAGGACATCACCCAGCGCGCTGAGACGGCCGTGACGCGGGATGCCGAGGTCGTCGAGCTCCTTCTGAGGCGACTCTCCAAGCAATCGGCGACGGTGGAGGGCCTCGATATCGCAGTCCGTTTCAGGCCAGCCGAGGGGTGGCTCGCAGGTGACTCGATCGTCACCGTCCCGTTGGGCGGGTCCCGGCTGGCGGTGCTGCTGATCGACGTTGTCGGTCACGGTGCCACCTCTGCAATCGCCGCTGCTCGGCTAGGTGATGTCATCACTCAAACCCTCATGCGGGGAGACGGGCCGGCCGCTGCCCTCGCCAATGCGACTTGGGTTCTCGATGAGCCGCAGATGATGGCGAGCGTGGCGGTCGTTGACATCGATGCCAGCACCGGGCTCCTCCGCTATGCGTCGGCCGGTCACCCGCCGCTCCTCCATATGACCGGGCGCGGGGTGAAGAGCTATGAGACCACCGGCCCCATCCTTCTCAACGACCACACCGCTCGTTGGAACGAAGGGTTGGCGACTTTGGAGCCGGGAGAGTCGCTGATGATCTTTTCTGATGGCCTCGCCGATCCGACATCGCCGAATTCGGTCTCGGTGGCCACCGTGCGCGATATGACCGATGCCTTGCAGCGGTGCCCCTACGACGACCCGGAGGAAATCGCCGAGTGGTGTCTCGATGAGGCGTTGGGACGAGCCGAAGGTGTCATCCGCGACGACGCCTCGCTCGTGGTGATAGGCCGACAGATTTCCTGACTCCAACCCATGTGGCGAGCGGGAGGGGCGGCGGGCCGAAAGCAACAGCCCACCCCTCTCGGCCCGTGTTGTTGCCTCAGGCCGTCTCGAGAGCGATATCGGCGACGGTGTCGTATTCACGATCGGGGAGCTCCTCGAGGATCTCCAAGATCTGGTCAGGGAGCGCTCTCGTTTCCGCGGCCTCGATGATCTCCTCTTTGCTAAGCGGATAGTCAAGCTCCATCAGGAAGGTTCCGAGCTCTGTCGCCATTCCGTGCGCTCCTTTCAGCCGGCTGGCTCGTCGAGTTGGGCAGCAGTGGTGGGGGTCAGAGGGGCTTCGCTCTCGCTGCCCCCAGGCGCAGAGAGCAGGACGATGGCTGCTATCACCGCCGTGAGGACGATGGCAAAGGCTACCCAGGCTGAACTCCCCTGCGGTTCTGAGCCCTCATACTCGGGGTAGGGGTGGTCTGACCTCTCATATCGGGTAGGGATCATCGCGTGCCTCCACGCTTGCGGATCTGAAACACCTCTACCCGCTACGGGCAGTGGCCATACCGCAGGCGGATGCTCGGCCTAGATGAACGAGTTGGAAGAGTGGTGGGCCCCGTGGGACTCGAACCCACAACCTTCGGGTTAAAAGCCCGCTGCTCTGCCAGTTGAGCTAGGGGCCCGACACGAGATTACGAGGTAGGAGGAACCTGCACCAACCTTCTATAGCCTGGCTCTATGGCGATCGGCTTCGGTATCTCGCGCCTTCCCCCCGAAGGAGTCTCCGACGAGGAGTTCCTCGACTCATTGGTCGAGCGGGGCCACACGGCCCTGGAGCTCCCTTTCGTCACCGGCTTTCCCTGGAAAGAGAGGAGATGTGGCTCCTTCGGTGAGCTAGCCGCCGAGAGGGGAATCCGCCTCTCGGTGCACGCCCCTTACTTTGCGGTGCTCACAGTCGAGGAGGAGGACAAGGGGATCCAATGCCTCGCCGCTCTCGAGCACACCATGAAGCTAGGAAAATCGCTGGGTGCCCCGATAATCGTCGCCCACCTTGGTCACAACCACGGCGAGGACCCAGAGGTTCTGATGGAGCGGATCACCACGCGGCTGGAGCGGGTCGCTCCCAAGGTCAAGACGCTGGGGGTGGGCCTGGGCTTGGAAACCGCCGGGAACGACCGATCGTTTGGCACCCTGGGTGACATCGCCGACCTGGCGTCTCGTTTCACCTTCGTCCGACCGGTGGTCGACTGGGCGCATCTCCACGCCATGACGGGCGGCGGGCTCACAAGCGTCGCTGCGTTCTCGTCGGTGTTCGAGTTCATACGCTCCTCGTTCCCGGCGTGGATGATCGATCCGCTCCATTGCCAGTTCACCGACAACGAGCATGGTCTCGCAGGCGAGATTCGTCACGTGCCTTATGGGAGCGGAACTCTTCGTGTGGCGCCGCTCGTGGCGGCAGCCTTGGCGGCCGAGATCTCGCTCAACCTCATCTCGGAGGCCAGAGAGGAGACGAGCCACGAGGCTATTTGGGCTGAGGTCAGGGAGAACCTGTCCACCCCGGAGCGTGAGGGGCGCCCGGTGGCGAGCTCCGATTTCCCCGCTCCTGATCAAGTGCGGGTCGTCAAGGACGGCAAGGCGTTCTCACCTCTCGGCTTGATGCGACCGCTGCGGCTCTCGAACATCGACAAGGTCTTCTTCCCCGAGGCCGGTATCACCAAGGGCGACCTCATTCAGTACTACGCCTCGGTGGCCCCGGTACTGCTCCCTCATCTCGAGGGGCGCCCCCTCTCCATGTCCCGTTATCCCGATGGCATCGGTGGGCCGTCGTTCTACGAGAAGCGGGCGCCAGGCCATCAACCAGAGTGGATGGAGACCGCCCCTGTCCCCTCGGACTCCCAAGGCGGAGTCATCGACTTTCTATTGGCCGACACCAAGGAGGCCTTGATGTGGTTTGCGAACATGGGGTGCATAGAGGTTCATCCCTTTCACTCGCGGGCTGCCAGCCTCGACTCACCAGATCACGCCGTCTTCGACTTCGACCCTGCCGAAGGCGCCGGGTGGGAGCAGGTCGTCTCCGGGGCGAGACTGCTCCAGGTGGCTTTGGAGCGGCTCGGGCTTCGGGCCTATCCGAAGCTCTCTGGGTCGAGGGGGATTCACGTCTACATGCCGATCGAGCCCGCATACTCACACGCGCGGGTGAGGCGATTCGTTGGGGAGGTGGGGCGGTACCTGGCGGCGGCCAACCCCGATGACCTCACCATGGAATGGGACAAGGCGAAGAGAAAAGGGAGAGTCTTCATCGATCACAACCGGAACGCATTTGGCCAGACGGTGGCTTCGGTGTACTCGGTTCGGCCCCGACCAGGAGCTCCGGTGTCGGCGCCATTGACCTGGGGCGAGCTCGGCGAGCTCGAGAACGGTGACGTCGACATGTTCAACCTCTGGCACCGCCTCCAGCGTTTCGGTGATCTGTTCTCTCCCGTGCTCGAAGGCGGCCAGCGGTTGGAGGCGGCCGAAGGGGCCCTGGGGCTCGACCCCGGGGAACCAGCTCCCGACACGGTTCGCTAGTTTCTTCGCGGTGGAACTGTACGCCCGAGTCAATATCCTCGACGGCCGCGCCGTCCGCCTTCCCAAGGGTCAGGTGTCTGATGCCATCACACTCGACGAGGACCCCAAGGGCAGGACGCGATCCTGGCTTGACCGAGGAGCCGATCGCGTTCATGTGGTCGACCTCGACGCCGCCGCCTTCGGCGATCCCAAGAACCGAGACCTCATCGACGAGATAATCGATGACCTTGGCGACAGGGTTCAGATAGCGGGAGGCATCCGATCCCACGTCGAAGCGGCGCGACTCATCGAGCGTGGCGCCTGGCGGATCGTGATGGGGACCGCCGCTATCGAGGATCAGATCATGGTCTGGGATCTGTGCCGGCAGTATCCGGAGCAGGTCGTGGTGTCGCTGGACGTGCGATCCAACGAGGAGATCGCCACCAGGGGGTGGACCAAGAACTCGGGTCGCTTCCTCGAGGAGGTACTGATCGAGATGTCCTCGGCCGGGGCCGCCGCCTTCCTGGTGTCCGAGGCGGGGCGAGACGCCCTGTCCGAACCGCCGAACAAGGTGATCCTGGCCGAGGCGCTGGGCGCGGTCGACGACCCCATCATCGCCGCCGGGGGCGTCCGCAACCTCGACGATCTGCGAGATCTAATGCTCCTCACGGTGCGCGGCCGACGCCTCGACGGTGTCATTTTCGGACGGGAGGTGACCGAGAAACGGTTCACGATCGAGGAGGCCAAAGAGGTGATGGCGGGCGCCGATGCGGAGAACGAGGGAGCGGAGTCCGAGTCGGCTGATGTGATACCGATTCATGCCACCCGCCCCCTAGAGACCGATGTCTATGAGCGC
>CAZKFU010000068.1:0-6660 GCA_964552165.1 uncultured Acidimicrobiaceae bacterium | reverse complement strand
CCTCAGCTCCTCGATAGCCCACTGCTGGCTGAGCGCCATCCGGTAGGAGCGAGCCGAGGTCATGGCGTCGAAGGCGTCGGCGGCGGCGACGATGCTCGCCTCCAAAGAGGGCTGCTCGCCGTCGGTGTGCCCGATACCGCCGTACCCCCCGCCGTCAAAGCGACTGTGATGGCCGGAGGCGATCTCCACCATGGGCTGGAGGAAGTCGACCTCGGCGAGGATCTCCTCGATGAGCTGGGCATGCGCCTGCATCTCGGCGTACTCGTCGTCGCTGAGCCGCCCCGGCTTGCGGATGAGCTCGGTGGGAACCGCCAGCTTCCCCAGGTCGTGGATGAGGGCGGCCCATTTCACCTGCTCCTGCTGGGTGCCGCTGAACCCCATCTGCTCTCCGATGATGTGGGCGAAGTGGGCCACCCGCTCGGTGTGGCCCCGGGTGTAGATGTCCTTCGCCTCGAGGGTCTTGACAAACCCGCGCAAGGTCGACAGATGTGCCTCGCGGAGCTGGGCAAATGCCGCAAGAGAGAGATGCCCGATGATGTACACCACCAGGATCAGCGCCAGGATCGACGGCTTGCCGGCGATGAGATAGGCGGCGCCCAGAAGCCCTCCCAGCAGCCCCATGACTGCCTGGGTGCCCAAGAGGGTGGGGAGGTGTGACCAGGGGTTGAGATCGAAGGTGCGGTAGACCACCTTGACCGCCCGCGCCACCAGGAGATTGTTGATGGCGGTGTAGGCGATGGTGGCCACCGCCCCGGCCAGGGCGATCTGGACCAGGTGATCCGTGCTCACGTTCTCGATCCCTCCGAGCAGTGTGTCGAGAATCCAGCCGGCGATGCCACCGGAGAGGGCGAGCTGGCCGACATTGGTCAACGGCTGGAACCAGCGCCGCTCCTTGAGGTCCACCGGCAACACCCCGCCAAGGGCAGCCATCAGCGCCACGGCGAGCAGGGCATCGGTGTCGGGTCTGATGGCGAAGATGGTCCCCGCCGTCAGCGCCACCATCACACTCGAGCTGTAGAACTGACGGTCGTTGACCTCGACGGCGTTCCACTCCAGGAGGATGAAGGCCGCGGCAAAGACCGCCCACAGCCCCCAATCGGGGAAACGAGACTGGTTGAAGGCGAACACCAGCATCGCCACCCCGATCACGAAATAGGGGACGGCGATAGAGAGCTGACGCCGGGTCAGGTGCTTGAGCCGGCGCCACCGACGGCTTAGAAAGGGCATGCGATCTCTCATCTTGGTTCCTGGTTGCGGGCGCCCGACGTCAATCTCAGCCGACGCGTGCTGATGCCGAACCCGCCGCAATCAATGCGACGAGGGCAGCCGTTGAGGCGAGGATTCGGACCAAACGGGCCTTCATGCTCAACGCTCACCATTTTCGTTTCGTATTCACTGGGCGTTCTAGAGCGGCCAGTGGCAACGTTCCGCTCCGCTTGGTAGTGGGCGTATATGTCTCGAACGGTCGGCGAAACGACGCCGGACGAACCCGCAGCTCCCGACGACATGCGACGGGAACCCTAGATGTCAAGTGGCCCCTGACTTCGCCCGCCGAACCAAGAACGATCCCCGGGGCTTGATTTCAGCCCACAGAATCTATCCGGGTCGACGAAACCCCACAACCGAAATCTTTTCCCCACAGCCGGTCACCTGCAGTCTACGCTCGTCGGGGATGGACGTCGTCGCGCTCCAGGAGAAGATCAGCAGGATCGATGGGGTGGAGGCGGCGCGGGTCGTCGCCACCAACAGTCACGTCGAAGAAGTCCATATTCTCGCCCGACGCGACAAGTCACCGAAGCAGCTGGTACGCGACGTTCAATCGCTGGCACAGACCCTTTTCAACCAGGACATCGACCGTCGGGTGGTGTCCATCGTCCAGCTCGCCGACTCCGATCTCTTCGCCGGGATCCGCCCCTCGATAGTCGATGTCTCCGAACTGGTGAGAGGCTCCAGCGTCGAGATCAAAGTGACGCTGCAGTGGCAGGAGCAGACATTGGTGGGGTCGGTGGTCGGGGCCGCAGCGGTCACCACGAAGCCGCGATTGATCGCAGAGGCCACCATCAACGCATTGCGGTCCTCGCTCCATGATGCTTCGGCGTTGGCGGTGGCATCTGTGGATGTCCCCACCCTGGGCAGCCGCCGTCTTGCCATCGCCCAGGTGGTGATGGTGACCGCGGCCCGGGAGCGGGTGCTGGTTGGAGCCTCGCTGGTCGAGGATGACGAGTCGCGCGCCATCGTGCGCTCGGTGCTGGACGCCCTCAACCGCCTCCTCCCCGGGCTCAGGATCGACTGACACCGCCGTCGGCTCTTGCCGGATTCGATCAACGCTGTTTGAGACCGGCAATCACCTGGCCAAGAGCGTCATGATCGACGCTGAGAGCGGAGCCGATGGTGTAGAAGCCGATCCTCTGGACTCGATCCCCATATCGCCCGCGGATGGCGCCCGCCAGGTCGTCGTAGCCGGCAGCCACCCCGACCTCGAGAACGGCCTCGTCGGGCACCAGCGCCGCCATGTCTGCCCATTGCCCCCTCTTGCTCATCGCGTGAAGCTCCTCGCCAAAGCCCCATCCACTTGCCTCCAGCACGGGCCGATACGAAGGAGTCGAGGCGTAAAAGGCGATCTGCTGTCGAACCGGTTCCATCGCCTGCTCGACCGCCGAGTCGTCGGGCCCGGTCATGACAAAGACGGTGGTGGCCAGGTCGACATCGGCGCGGGTACGACTCGCTTTGGACGCCGCCGACTCGATGTTGGGGAGCACAACCCCGTCCAGATACCGCACCGTGTGCAGAGGGTGGACGTGGAAGCCATCACAGGACCTGCCGGCCAGCCGGCTGAGATGAGGCCCCACCCCCGCGATGTAAATCGGGATGCGAGGGCGCCGGATGGGCCCCGGGTCGAAAAACGGTGTCATCAGCGTGAACTGGTAGAAGTCACCTCGATACTGGAGGGGCGTCCCGTTCTGAAACGTGTCCCAGATGGCGCGTAGGGCTTCGATGTATTCGCCGAGCTGGGCGACGGGCCGCTCCCACGCCGTGGAGAACCGGCGGGTGATGTGCGCCCTCACCTGGGTGCCCAGGCCCAGCAGGAGCTGACCCCGGGTCAACGGGGCCAGGTCCCATGCCGTCATTGCCGTGACCATGGGCGAGCGGGGAAAGGCCACCGCGATCGCCGTGCCCAAGTCCATCTCCGGGGCGGCGGCGCCGGCAAAAGCAAGTGGAAGGAAAGGGTCGTGCTGGGTCTCGGCGGTGAAGAAACCGTCGTATCCGAGGTCGCGAGCCTCGAGGGCAGCCGCGGTGGCTCCTTGGGGAGGGCCGGGCGCAAAGTAATAGTCGACCTTCATCATGGGCAGGCTAGGTGGCCATCATGCTTGGTAGCCTGACGTGATGGTGAGTCGAGTCCTCAAGATCGTCGGGTTCATCGGGGGAGCAGCCGCACTGCTGTGGGCCATGCGCGACCGCTTTGTCTCGGTGGCAATACCAAGAGAGCCAAATCCACCCACCTTCGCCCGGGGAGTCGTGTCGACCCTCGGCGTCCAGTCGATACCGGGCATTGGCCCGGTGACGGCAAGGAAGCTCTCCGAGGCCGACATCAGGTCGGTCGCCGATCTGGCCGGGGCCGACCACGCCGAGGTCGCGGAAGCCGCCGGCGTCTCTCCCAGCAGGGCTGCCGAATGGGTGTCCGCTGCCATCGCGCAGGGTAGACAGGCCATCGATTCCGATTAGGCTCCTCGATGCGGACGGAATCAGGGGCAGGAGGACTGCGTGTCTTCACTGTCGACTCGACGTATCCGAATTGGCCTGAGCGCTCTTCTTCTTGTCTGCTTGGTCGCGGGCTTCTCGATCGACTACACCGTCAAGAAGGGTGACACCCTCACCAAGATCGCCAAAGAGCACGGTGTGTCGCTGTCGTCGCTCATCGCCTCCAACCGTATCCCCAACCCCGATCCCATCCACCCCGGTCAAAAGATCGTCATTCCGGGGAAGGGCGGGCAACCGGCAGCGGTGTATACGGTGGCGCCCGGGGACACCCTGACCAGAATCGCCTCCAGGCATGGGACCTCGGCGCTGGAACTGGCGAAGGCAAACGATCTCTCCAACCCCAACCTGATCCATCCCGGCCAGAAGCTGGCGATCCCAGGCGGGGCCTCAGGTGCCGGCGGAGGCTCGAGCGCCGTCACTGCCGCCTTCCACATCGTCAGGAGCGGGGAGTCACTCTCATCGATCGCCGCCCAATACCCCGGGGTGACGGCCCCGCAGATCGCCGCCGCCAACGGGATCATCAACAACGTCATCTATGCCACGACCCGCCTCTTTCTCGACGGGTCGACGTTCGTGGCCGCAGGAACGGCGGGAAGCACCGCCTACACCGTCGTCAAAGGCGACCGCCTCGGCGATATCGCAGCCAAGTATGGGACCACGATCTCCGCCATCGCCAAGGCCAGCAAGATCACAAACGTAAATCTCATCAAGGCCGGACAGACCCTGACCATCCCCACCGGCTCCAGCTGGGTCTGCCCCGTTGCCAGCTCGTCGTTCTTCAACGACTGGGGCTTCCCCCGCTCCGGGGGTCGATACCACGAGGGCAACGACCTCTTTGCGCCGCGAGGGACCCCGGTGCGGGCTTCGGTTTCGGGACGGGTCGAGATCATCACCGGCACTCTGACCGGGCTCGGATATCGCCTCCACGGCGACGACGGTGTCCGATACAGCGGCGCACACCTCGACTCACTGGTCAAGGACGGGAAGGTGAGCGCGGGGGACGTGATCGGGTACGTCGGCGACACCGGCAACGCCAAGGGCACCCGCCCTCATCTCCACTTCGAGATCCACCCCAAGGACGGGCCGGCAGTGAATCCCTACCCGACCCTGGTCCACCACGGCTGCTAGCTGTCGAGCATCTCCGACCGAAGCTGATCGAGCCGACGCGCCCCACCGTCGAGCATCCGGTGATGAAAGTCCTTGAGGTCGAACCCGGGCAATCGCTGCGCCTTCTCCCGGATGTCGAGGATGGCTCGCTCCCCCACCTTGTATGAGATGGCCTGACCTGGCCATCCCAGATACCTCTTCACCTCGCTCACCGCCACGTCCTTCGGCATGTACCCCAACCCGCTGACGTAGGCAACGGCGCGGTCGTAGTCCCATGGTTCACCGGGGTAGAGAGGGGCGTCGTCGGGGATCTTCAGCCCCAGGTGGCATCCGATGTCGACCACTACTCGCACCGCCCGCAGCATCTGCATCGAGAGCATCCCCAACAGGTACTCGGGCTTCTCGAAGTAACCCAACTCCTCCATCAGCCTCTCGGTGTACAGAGCCCATCCCTCGCCGTAACCGGGGTACCAGATCAGGAGACGATGGGCTCTCGAGAGCCGCTCGCCCTGGCACATTGCGGTGCCCACCTGGAGGTGGTGGCCGGGAAAGCCCTCGTGATACGCGGTCGAGACCTCCTGCCATAGGGACTTGACGGTCGTCTCCCCGAACGAGTACCACACCGATCCAGGGCGGGAGAAGTCCTCCGATGGGCTTATGTACCAGGCCCCGAGCGCACCCCCGGGGGGAGCGATGTTGACGGTGACCCTCCTGATCTCAGCCGGCACATCGAAATGGGTTCCGTCGAGGTCCACCACCGCCTGATCGAGTCGCTGCTGGACGAATTCGACAAAGGCATCCAGGTCAGGAGCCGAATGGGAGGGATCGGTCTCCAGAACCTCGATGACCCCTGACACCGACTTCTCGGGATCGATCGACCCGGCAACCTCCTTCATCGCAGCGAGCAGGCGATGGACTTCGGTCCAGCCCCATTCATATGTCTCTCCGGGGTCGATGCGCTCGCCGATGAACTGTTCCGCCGATCTCACATACCTCTCGACACCAACGCCGTCCTCGGGCGTGGCGTGAGGCATGTAGTCGGTCTCCAGCCAATCAGCGAAAAGGGCCACTTCGCCCTTGGCAGTTGCGACCGCCTTCGTGACCGCGGCCACGTCTCCGCCGGCGGTATTGGCCTCCTCGGGAAACCGGTTCCACTGGGAGTCCTCACCGACCAGAGCACGCGCCTGCTCTATCACCGAGTCGACCTGTCGCCGGGCAGCCACCAAGCCGGCGGCCACACCGGCGAGAAGCCGCTCGCGGTATCCGGCCAGGGCCACGCCGATGGTCTCCAGCCTGGCGCTGCGGTCGCTCCAATCCATCGCCGTGTCCTTGGGGGCGATGTCGAAGATGTCGCGAAGCTGTTGCAGCGGGCTGTAGATGTGGTTGAGGTCGCGGAGATGGTCGAGATGGGCGTCGCGATCGAGCATCTCGCCGAGGCTGGCATGAAGAACCCTGGCCGCCCGGGCCTGGTCGGCGTCCTCATCGTCGAGATGATCCGAGAGCAGGTCACTGGTCTCGCGAGCCAGCTCGATGAGGCGGGCATGACCCGCGATGGAGAGGTCGTCCCACAGGTGGTTGGCCCCGGGTATCCCGAACTGCGTTTTGGCAAGCGGGGACAACTCGAACAGGCCCTCGACGAAGCTGTCGGAAATCTCAAATGGTGTCATCGTCTCCTCGAGTGGTGGGCGGGGGAGGGTAGACGTGGCGATGACGGGTTTCCGAATAGGCTCAAGGGTTAAGCCATGGAGCTGATCGAGGTCCGACCCGACGAGCGGTTCGACGTGCTGCCCCTTG
>CAZKFU010000067.1:0-6663 GCA_964552165.1 uncultured Acidimicrobiaceae bacterium | reverse complement strand
TGCTGCCGCCGCCCGGTCCTACGCCCAGGAGCTGCGCCAGCTGATAGCCGAGCTGGGCGTCTCGGATGCCAGGATGGAGGAGGGGTCGATCCGATTCGACGCCAACGTGTCGATTCGCCGTCGGGACGCGGCCGAGCTGGGGACCAAGGTGGAGATCAAGAACATGAACTCGTTCCGATCGTTGGAGCGGGCCGTCGACCATGAGATCGGGCGCCAGATCGAGGCAGTGGAGCGAGGGGAGGAGCTCGTCCAGGAGACCCGGCACTGGGACGAGGAGGCCGGTGTCACCCGGGGAATGCGCTCCAAGGAGGGGTCATCCGACTACCGCTACTTCACCGAGCCCGATCTGGTGCCACTGGTGCTCGACGCGGAGTGGGTCGAGCAGATACGTCTCGAGCTTCCCGAGTTTCCCTCGACGCGTCGCTCCCGGTACCGCGATCTCGGGTTGGAAGCCCAGGCGGCGTCGGTGCTGGCGGCCGCACCACGAGCGCATCGAGCGCTGTTCGACGAGGCGGTGGCGGCGGGAGCACCTCCGCCGGTGGCAGCCAATTGGGTCAGCGGAGAGGTCACCGCCTGGGGTCGCCGCCACGAGCTCGAAGACGACGCCATCCCGTTGACCGGATCGGATCTCGCCGGGCTGATCGCTCTCGTCGCAGAGGGGACGCTCTCGGCGTCGGCGGCCAAGGAGGTCCTCGATGGGGTTCTCCGCGGAGAAGGCCCGCCGGGCCAGGTGGCCGAGGCTCGCAACCTGATCCAGATCTCCGATGAGGTTGAGCTGGCGGCGAAGGTGGCGGAGGTCCTCGCCGCCAACCCCGACGCCATGGCTCGATACCGCGGTGGCGAGCAGAAGGTGATCGGGTTCCTGGTGGGCCAGGTGATGAAGGCAACGGGCGGGAAGGCCGACCCCGGCAAGGTCAACGAGCTGCTCCGGGCGGCGCTATCGGGCTGACAGCTGGAAGCGGGGGCGGTCTCCAAGCCTGAGTGCCGCCGGTCGCTAGCGTGGCCGCTGTGAGCGAGCGTCACACCAAGATCATCGCCACCCTGGGCCCGGCGGTGGCGTCGGCAGATCGGGTCCAAGCCTTGGTTGCGGCCGGGATGGATGTGGCCCGGCTCAACTTCTCCCACGGAGACCACGATCTTCACCGCTCGATGGCGAAGTGGGTTCGCGACGCCGCCGGCGAGGTGGGCCGCAACGTCGCCCTGCTCCAGGACATCCAGGGCCCCAAGCTGCGGGTAGGCACCTTTCCCGGCGGTGCGGTGACTCTCATGCCCGGCGACGAGGTGAGCCTCAGCCCCGAGCGAGGCGAGAGCCAGGCCGGTGAGATCCCACTTGGTTATGAACGGCTGATCGAGGATGTGCACCCCGGAGACCGGGTTCGACTCGCCGATGGTCTCATCGAGCTCGAGGTGACCGGTGCCACCGATCACGGGCTCATCGCCCGTGTCGATGGGGGCGGAGTCCTGGCGGACAACAAGGGACTGGCCTTCCCCGACTCGACGCTTGTGGTCGACTGCGTCACTCCCAAGGACGAGATCGACCTCGAGGTGGGCCGCGAGCTCGGGGTCGACTACGTAGCGGCCTCGTTTGTGCGCCACGGGGTCGACGTGGAGACGGTTTCGGCATTGACCAACGAGATCCCGGTCATCGCCAAGATCGAGCTGGCAACGGCGTACGCCAACCTCGACTCGATCCTGGAGATGGCTGCGGGAGTTATGGTGGCCCGGGGAGACCTCGGGGTCCAGCTCCCCTTGGAGAGGATCCCGTTGATCCAGGACGACATCCTGGCCCGCACCAACACCGCGGGCAAGGTCTCGATAACGGCCACGGAGATGCTGGAGTCGATGACCCACAGCCCCCGCCCCACCCGCGCCGAGGTCACCGACGTTGCCACCGCGGTGCGCGCCGGCACCGACGCCGTGATGCTCAGCGGTGAGACCGCAGTGGGGGAGTACCCGGTGGAGACGGTGCGGGCAATGGGCCGGATATGCACCGAGGTCGAGGAAGGGACTCTCTCCTCCCGGCCCGCGCACTCCATCGCGTTCGTCGGCGACGGCAACCGGGTGGCGTCGGCCATGGCGCAGGCCGCCACCGATGTGGCCGCCAACCTCGGCATCCCGACGATCGTCGCCTTCACCGAAACGGGCAACACGGCGCGCCTCATCTCCAAGTACCGGCCCGAGGCGCGAATAATCGCCTTCACCCCACTCCCGGAGACAAGGCGTCGCATGGCGTTGTTGTGGGGGGTGACTGCGCTTTCCTTCGAGAGACGGCGGAACACCGACGAGGAGATCAACGCCGCCGACCAGATCCTCCGTGACGCCGGGCTGGCGGTATCAGGTGATCGGGTGGTGATGGTGGCGGGAGTGCCGCCCAACCGGCGTGCCGCCACCAATCTGCTCAAGGTTCACGTGGTGGGGGAGCTGGCGACGACCGATCCTGGGTGAGGCACTGGGAACTACGATCCCCGCTCCATGGGCCAGCCGATCCTCATCAAACGCCGCGACGTTCGTGGTGATGTTCTTCTGATCGACACCGATCGCAGCGTCACCGGGCAGGACGGCACTGCCTTCGCCCGCGACGAGGGGGTGACGACGATCCCGGGGCGGCTGGCGGAGGCGATCTTCGCGGTCGACCCGGAGATAGACCACGTCTTCATCCTTCAGAACACCGTCACCGTGCGTCGACGGGGAGGATGGGAGGAGGCCGTGGCCACCGCGGTCGAGAGCGCGGTCTCCTCGTTCTTCCTTCACTACTAGTCGTCGCCGGGCGGGTCGCCGTTGGGTGCGGTAGTGGTCGTCTCCTCTGGAACCGTCGTCGTGGTCGGTGGGGTGGTAGTGGTGGGACAGGTCTGCGTCGACCCCGGCATCTGACAAGGGTGGACCTCGATGATCTCCTGCTTGGGCACGTAACGGACCACCCATCTCCGCTCCTCGAGCACCTTCCCCGCAGCATCGGTGACGATCCGGGTCACGGTGACGCTGAACCCACCGGCCGCGGTCTGCACCGTCTTCGGCTGGTCGACCTTCACCTCGGGGTTGGCGCGGATCAGGGGTGGGGGCGGGTCGGTCAAGGCGTAGCGTTCGGACACGGTGGCCTTGACGTGAAGTGCGTCCGGCCCCCCGGCGCTGGGGACCCAGGTCCTGGTCTGCCCACCGCTCTGCTCGCCGGCGACGGTCCTCCCGTCGTTGTAGCCATAGATGCGAACCGTTATCGAGGTGTCGGTGGCGTTGGTGTAGATGAGGACGGCGTGGTTTCGGTTGTTGCGGAACTTGAGATCGGGGGAGCGCCAGCTGAGAGTGGCTTCGATCCCCTCCGGGTACCGGGAGAAATACCAGCTGTGAGGCTTGTGCTCGACGTCCTCATACCCACCCCAGAACAGGGCGTTGTAGAGCGTGGTGGTGAACTGGCTGGTCCCGCCCCCCAGCTGATCCACCAGCTCCCCGCCGAGGATCCCTCCCGCCTCGACATAGCCTTTCTCCACGGTGCGCTGGCCGACATGCTCGTTGAGCGACCATGTCTGCCCGGGGAGGACCAGCGACAGATGGGTGTCCTTGGCGATCTGCTTGATGTTGGTCACCCGCGGCTCGCAGCATGAGTAGTACGTGGTGAACCTCGACACCAGATGCTTGACGTTGAGACTCTCCAGGTATTCCGTCGTTCTCTCGGGGTCGGCACCTTCGACGATGGGGAGCTCGACGGTGCGAGAGCCGTTGCGTGCGGCGTCGAACATGAGCCGGGCGGTGTCGGCGGCATCGATCTTGGTCCCCTTGCGACCTGGTATCACGTTGACCAGGTCGCCGGCGATCTCGAACCGGGCATTCACCGGCTCATCCTCGATATCGCCGCGTACAGTCGACAGCAGCTCGTCTACGGCCTCGGGATCGAAGGAGAGGACGATCTCAACCGGGCTGTTGGTCATGGTCTCGCTCTTGAAGGCCTGCTTGAGCTGGTCGACCGTGAGCCGCGTCGAGGCCCGCTCGTGCTCGAGGAACATCGGCCCGGAGAGCATCCTGGTGGCGACCTCCATGGCGGCATCGACGTCGTCGTCTGTGAGCTCGGGGGTCAGACTGGCCACCGGGATCGTCGCCAGCGTCGGGGTGTCGGACAGCAGCGCCTCGGTGACCACACCGGCTGCGGCGACGCGGTCGATGCCCAACCCCGGCGCCGGGTACTCGGCTACCAGCTGCCCATCGACGAGCGAGATCCCACCCTGGAGCGCCGGGTTGTTGATGACCTCGACGTCCCAATTATCGAACGTCTCGGCGAGGAGGTCGGGATCGAGGGTCCCGTCCAGCTGGAGTCTTGTCGTCTTGAAGAGGTGAGTCAGCCACCACAGGAACTGCTCGATGAGATTTCCCTCGCGTCCCACGGACATAGCGGTGCGAACCATCGCCTCCTCGTCGAGGTCGAGCCCCACCGACTGCGGACTGAGCTGAACCGTGGTCCCGTCGACGGTGAAGACGCCGGTCCGGCCGATTATCGACTCCTCGGCACCGAGGATGGCGGTGATCGCCTGGTCCTCGTCGAGGCCTCCGATCGGCACTCCGGCGACCTCGACCTTCCCCAGTACCTCGTCGCCCGACGTGGCGCGCGCCACCGCGAAAGCGAGCAGCAAGAGCATCACGGCACCGGCTACCGAGATTGTGGCCAGCGATATCGGGGTGAGGCGGGTGGGAACGTGCTTGTACATCTGGATGGACCCCCCCCAACCGAAAGATCAAGGTCCGGTGGCGGGCAGAGTAATGCCGCCCAAGGCCAAAGCCGAAACCATTCCCATTCGCCGAATAGCCTCGCTTTGGCGTGGATGTCGTCTTTCCCCCGATGCCTGCCGGCGACCGGATCGATGTGTCGGCCAGCACCTACATGACCTACCGACGGTGCCCGGCGCAGACCGGCGCCCGGCTCCAGGGGATCTATCCGGCGGAGTCAATGCCCAGTTTCAAAGGCAGCCTGGCCCATCGACTCTTCAGCCGCCATCTGAGGATGGGGCCGATCGCCGGTGATGACTTCGAGCAGGTCTGCAGGGAGGAGATCGGATCTTCGAACCTGAACATGAAGATGGGTGTGTTGGGAGTGAAGCCCGGGATCCTTACCGCGGTTATCGAGGAGTTGAAGCCGATTTACGAGCGATTTCGGTCATATCCGACCGAGGATCTTGTTGACGCCGAGGTCCTGCTGACAGCCGAGCCCGGCTACGACGTCGGCCTCAGGGGCTCGGTCGACGCCATATTCGACGAGCCCGGGGGAGGGGTGCGTCTTGTGGACTGGAAGACCGGTGAGCTCGGCGACACCGCCGGTGACCAGCTCGCCTTCTACACGTTGCTTTGGCTGTTGGAGCGTGGCGAGCTACCGGCTCGAGTCGAGGCGATCTCGGTAGGCACTGGGGAGCGGTTCTCCCAGGTTCCCACCCCGGTCGAGGTCGAGGGGGTGGTTGCGGTGGTGGCCGATCTGGTCACGTCGCTCCGCAGCAGTTGGGACACCGGGGCGCCGTTGTCCACCGTTGCCGGGCCATGGTGCCGGTGGTGTCCCATTCTCGAAGGTTGTGAGGATGGCAGCGCGGCGGTGTCACTCCTCGACGATGCCGGCTGAGCGTGTGCTCCAACATCGGTGGGCGCGGTTCCCTGCACACGCGGGCCGGTTCTATCTCCTCAATTGGGAGGCGAAGGCCTCGAAGAGGGGCCGGCGCTGGCCGGGCATCCGCTCCGGGTGCCACTGCACACCCAACGCCCACCAACCGCTGGCGACGCGCGCAGCCTCGATGAGACCGTCGGGGGCGGTGGCCTCGACGACTAGATCCCCCGCCAGCTGGTCGATCCCCTGATGGTGGAGGGTGTTGACCTCGAGGGCGTCGGTCCCATACGCGGTCGCCAGAACACCTCCTTCGACGAGATCGACACGGTGGCGTCGCCCGGTGAGCTCCTCGGGGGTGCCCTTGAAGGGGAGGTGGACGCCGTCCGGTGATGTCACATCCTGGTGCAGGGTCCCTCCCAGCGTCACGTTGAGAATCTGGAGACCGCGGCAGATGGCCAGAGTCGGCATTCGGCGCTGACGGGCCAGGTCGAGCAGCGCCGATTCCCATCGGTCGACCTCGCGGTCGTCGTCGACAACCGATTCTCTCTCTCGACCATAGGCGGAAGGGTCGACATCGCCGCCGCCGCTGACCACCAGGCCATCGATGCGGTCGAGGACGATGCCGGCCTCCTCAGGAGACTGCCGCGATGGAAGCAGGATCGGGATCAAGCCGGCCTCGCCAACCGCCTCGACGTAAGGCTCGGCGATCGAATGGAGGATCTCGGGGTCGCCGACCGGAGTGGTGAACGGGCGGCGGAAGGCGGTTATACCCACGACCGGATTGACGCTCATTCCACCTCCGATGAAAAGTGACGGCTGCCCTGTGGTGCCCGGACGCCGCGGTGCTCCCAATCGCCGCCGAGGGCGGTGGAGACCACCTCCTCGGATTCGCTGGGCTGGGCGCCCACGTCATCACGCACCGGGGTCGGCCCTTCCACGATGTTGTTGGTCAGCGTCCCCAAGCCGTCCACCTCGACCGAGACCACGTCGCCGGGCTCGACCGGGCGCGATCCCGCCGGGGTCCCGGAGAGGATCACATCACCAGGAAGCAGGGTGATGGTTCTGGCGAGGTCGGCCACGAGGTAATGCAT
>CAZKFU010000066.1:0-6715 GCA_964552165.1 uncultured Acidimicrobiaceae bacterium | reverse complement strand
CGCCCCCCAGGTGCACGGCGCCGTCTCCGACACCCTCGACCACGTCGAGGCGGTGTTGACCCGCGAGATGGGCTCGGTGGTCGACAACCCGATCGTGTTTCCCGACAGCGGCGAGGTCATCTCCGCCGGCAACTTCCATGGCCAGCCCTTGGCCTTCGTGCTCGACTTCGCCACAATCGCCGTTGCCGAGTTGGGCTCGATCTCGGAGCGACGCACCGATCGCATGCTCGACCCCACTCGCTCAGCCGGTCTCTCGCCGTTCCTGGCGAACGAGCCCGGACTGGACTCCGGCTACATGGTTGCCCAATACGTGCAGGCGGCGTTGGTCGCCGAGAACCGTGTCCTGTCACACCCCGCATCTGTGGAGTCGATACCGACTTCAGGGAGCCAGGAGGACCACGTATCGATGGGATGGGGTGCCGGGCGAAAGCTCTTCCCGGTCCTCGACAACACAAGGCGTGTTCTCGCCATCGAGATCCTGTGCGCCGTTCAGGGGTTGGAACAGCGCCGACCCCTAGCTCCGGCGCCCAGAACTGCCGCAGTCGCCGGCCTGATCCGGTCGCACATCCCTCCCCTGACTGGCGACCGCTCGCTTTCGGACGAGATCGAAACCGTGGCCGGGCTCATCGCCGATGGGTCGATCGAAACGGCAGCCTCGTGACCGACCTGCTTCTCACCGGCATCGCCCACATAACCACCAATCAGGGTCCCCCCGCCTCGGGTGCGGTGGCAGTCACGGACGGCGTGATCTCTTACGTCGGGTCGGAATCCGACGCGCCGTTTCAAGGTGCGTCCAGCCGAATCGATTGCGACGGCCGCGCCGTCATCCCCGGCTATGTCGACGCCCACACCCACATTGTCTTTGCCGGCGACCGCTCCGATGAGTTCGCCGCCCGCCTCGCTGGGGCCTCATATGCCGACATGGCCGCCGCCGGAGGCGGGATTCTCGCCACCGTTGAGGCCACCCGAGCCGCTTCCGAGGACGAGCTCTTCGCGCTGGCGGCGGCCCGCGTCCGCCGAATGCTCGCTTCGGGCACCACAACGATCGAGGTCAAATCCGGGTATGGGCTCGACACCGAGACCGAGATGCGGCTACTGCGGGTGTCGAGGCGCCTTGGTGAGGAACTTCCGGTGAGCGTGAGGACGACCTTCCTCGGTGCCCATGCCGTTCCCGCCGAGTACCGGGCCGATCGGAACGCGTATCTCTCCCTCCTCGTCTCCGAGATGATCCCCGCAGCCGAAGGGCTGGCCGATTACTGCGACGTGTTCGTCGAAGACGGTGCCTTCTCGGTCGAGGAGGCACGCCGCATCCTCGGGGCCGCGACCGAGCATGGGATGGCAGCGCGCGTTCACGCCGAGCAGCTGACCCACAGCGGCGGGGCGGCGCTGGCGGCGCAGATCGGAGCAGCCTCGGCTGACCACCTGGATCACGCCTCCGAAGCCGATGCGGCGGCACTCGCCAAAGCCGGGGTGGCCGCGGTCATGGTGCCTGGCGCCTCCTACACCCTGCGCTCTGGCCAGGCTCCGGGCCCGATGCTTTGGGAGGCAGGATGCGTGGTGGCTCTGGCCACCGATTGCAACCCGGGCACGTCCTATTTCGAGGGCATGGGGCCGGTCATCAGCCTTGCGGTGGTCGAGATGGGGCTGACGGTGGACCAGGCGATCTGGGCAGCCACCCGGGGTGGGGCGCTGGCGTTGGGGTTGGGCGATCGCGGGATCATCGCCGAAGGCGCCCGGGCCGACCTGGTCGTTCTCGACGCCCCCAACCCGGCCCACATCCCCTACCGTCCGGCGACAAACCTGGCGTGGAGGGTGATCTCGGGGGGGGAGGTCGTGGTTAGCCGTTAGAGTCGCACGGTCGAGAGGAGACCATGAGAAACCTGCTGCTGACCATCCACATCCTCGCCGCTGCCGTCTGGGTGGGGGGTGGGCTCCACGCCGCCCTGTCCTTCCCGCGACACGCCGCTAACTCGGGTTTGACCAAGGCGCTGGCGGTCGATGAGGCATTGGGAGGCCGCTTCTTCGGGGCTGCGATGGCGCTCCTCGTCCTCTCCGGGGTGTGGTTGGTGACGATCTCCGACACCTTTGGATGGGGAAGCGGTTTCGTCCTCATCGGCATCGGGGTGATAGTCGCCGAGGGGGTCCTCCAGGGAGCCTGGCTGGGGCCGGCAACGAAGAGACTGGTGGCAGCAGGCGACAGTGAGACATCTGTCCCGTCCTTCTTCAAATGGGGTGCCGCCACCTCGTTCGCCTTGGTCGCGTTCGCAGTATGGGCGATGGTCGCCAAGGTCGGCGCCTGAGGGACACCGCGATGTCGGAGAGCCGGTTGGGGCGCCGTCGGCTCATGTTGCGGGTGCAATGACCACCGAGCGGGACCAGATCTGGGAGTTCATACACCGCTTCCAGGAGCTCGCCGCTGGGGCGACCACCATCGGGCTGCTCTCGGTTGCCGACCGAACCGGTCTCTTGCGTTTCCTCGCCGGCTCCGGATCGGTGACCCCCGGCGAGGCGGCGTCCGGTGCCGGGCTCGATCCTCGGTATGTCGAGGAGATCCTCTTCGGTTTGGCCGCAGCCGGAGTCCTCGAGCACGCCGCTGGCCGGTTCACGCTCCCCCCGACGACGGCAGAGGTGATCGCCTCCGACGAGAGCCCCTACTCGATGGCCGGATGGCTCGACATGATCCCGGCCGCGATGGCTCGAGTCGCCGATGTCTCCGAGGCCACCAAGCACGGTGGCGGTGTTCCGTTCGAGCTCTTCGGTCACGACATGGTCCGGGGCATCGACCGAGCCAACAGCCCCTCGCAACGGATCCTTCTCACCAGGAGATGGCTGGCCGCGGTACCGGGACTGATCGAGAGGCTGGAAGCCGGGGGCCGTGTCGCCGACGTCGGGTGCGGCTCGGGGACTGCGGCGATCGCGATGGCAGAGAGGTTCCCCGGGTGTGAAGTGGTGGGGATCGACGTCAGCGGCCCCTCGCTGGAGGTGGCGAAGGAGAGGGGTGCGGGGACAGCCAACCTGGAGTTTCTGGATTCGCCGGTGGAGGAGATTCCAATCGAGCCCGGTTTCGATCTGGTGACCGCCTTCGATGTGATCCATGACCTCGCCGACCCGTTGGCAGGTCTGAGACGGATTCGACAATCGCTGCGGCCGGATGGCCTGTTCCTGATGATGGAGCCCACCGCCGGGGCCACCCTCGATGAGAACATCGGTGCTCGTGGAGCCCTTCTCTACGGGCTGTCAGCGCTTCACTGCATGACGCAATCGCTTGCCCGCGGGGGCGCCGGCCTGGGAGCGGCTTGGGGGCCGGTGAAGGCTGAGGAGTTGGCTCGGGGCGCCGGGTTCACCAGCTTTGAGAGTCTCGACGACATCAGCAACGAGTTCAGCAGCTTCTACCTCGTCAGATGACCCGACATCTGACTACAACCGAGCGGCGGGCCCGTCTCGGCCGACGACATCACCTGGCGCCGCCTCATCTCGCCGGCGACGCCAAAGAGGCGGCCGGGTCGCTGGTGGGCCTTCACTCCTCGGATCCGGCGACCGTCTACCTCTCGGCCTGGGCTCGGGTCCCCGGGTTTTCCAGCGCCGACCTGGAGACCATCCTTTATGAAGACAGAGCGCTGGTTCGCGTCCTGGGGATGCGGCGCACCATCTTTGTGGTCCCCACCGAGCTCGCTCCGCTTCTCCATTTCGGGTGTGCCTATCCCATGTACGAAGCCGAACGCAAGCGCCTGGCCACGATGCTCGAGGGCGCCGCCATCACCGACGATGGGCCGCGGTGGATAGCCGAGGTGGCGGAGAAGACCTACGCCGCCCTGGGAAAGCGCGACCAGGCACCGGCGACCGAGCTCCGCAAGACAGTTCCCGAGCTGGCCCTCCAGATTCCCTACGGAGAGGACAGGAAGTGGGGGGGCACCGTCGGGGTATCGACCAGGATCTTGTTCCTCCTCGCCACCGAGGGTCGGATCCTAAGGACCCGGCCATTGGGAAGCTGGCTCTCGGGCCAATACCGTTGGGCGACCGTCGAATCATGGCTGGGGAACGGGCACCAACCACTCGACTTGGGGCAGGCGCGGATGGAGCTGATAGGGCTCTGGCTGCGGTCGTATGGCCCAGGGACCGAGACCGATATCAAGTGGTGGACCGGATTCCCGGTGACCCAGGTCCGCCACGCCCTCTACCAACTGGGAGCGGTTGAAGTGGCCCTCGATGACGACGCCATCGGCTACGTGCTGCCAGACGACCTGGAGGCCGACACCGAAGTCGAACCCTGGGCGGCCTTCCTCCCCGGGCTCGACCCCACCACCATGGGTTGGAAGCAGCGGCACTGGTATCTGGGGGATCACTCCGGACCGCTCTTCGACTCCAATGGCAACGCCGGGCTCACCGTGTGGTGGGAGGGGAGAGTGGTCGGAGGCTGGGCGCAGACGGCAGCCGGTGCCGTCGCCTACCGGCTGCTCGAGGACGTCGGCTCTGACGCCAGGACCGAGATAGACCGCCGCGCCGCGGAGGTTGAGGCCTGGCTGGGGGCCACCATTGTCACTCCTCGATTCCGCAACCCGCTGGAGCGCGAGCTCTCCGGAGGTGGATGAGCCTCGCTACCAGGCGCCTCCCCCGCCTCCACCGCCACCGCCACCACCGCCACCCGAGAACCCGCCTCCGCCCCCGCCGCCACTCGACGACGGTGGTGTAAACGCACCCACCAGCGCCGATTGGAGCCCAGAGAACGCATTCTGGCTGTGGCCCCCGGAGAGCCCGTTGTTCCCGTACCAGTAGATGTGCGACGTCTCCTCGAGTGCCTGTGGCGCCACCAGACGCGCCGTCGCCAATACCTCTTCGGCGACCCCGAAACCGATGGCATACACCAGGTAACGGTCCCACAAGTCGAGGCTGATGGTGGGCGCCTCGTGAAGCCTGGAGAAATCGGCCAAATACCGCCGAAATGCCGACCATCGGGCGGCCTCCAGAGCCCCGTCAAATGTCCGACGCACCCGGACGCGCCGAAACGAGAAGAGGAGGAAGACGCCGGCGGCACCGAGGATGAGACCGATGAGGAGGAAGACGTAGAACGTGGCTTGCCCCGGGGCGGTATCGGCGATACGAACGACGGCAAAGAACGCCGCCCCCACGCCCAGGGCGAAGAGAAACCGGATGGCCGTGGCCACCCTGTCGCCGCGGACATCGAGGAGCCCGCCCCGTTTCACCGCCTCGAGGACCCGGGTCCGAAAGGTCTGGTAGGTCTTGGCGTTCTCGTTGACCGATTCCCGGATCCCCTCCCGGAACTCGTGGAGGGGTCGGGCACCACCCTCGAGGACCCTGCCCACCACCGTCTGCACCGATTGCTCGAAGTCGCGGAGCCTCGTCGAGTCGGTGCCCGGTGACAGCTCGAGATCGGAGATCGTCTCGGTGCGCAGGCCCCCCCAGGTCTTGCGCTCCACCGACACCGGCTGTGCCTCTATCACGCCCCGTCGAATCAGATCGAACAGCGTTGCGGTGAAGTCACGCTCGTTGACGGATCCCTGGCTCAACAGTGCCCCCACCTCGGCCGGGGTCAGGTCTGAAGGCGGCTCCTGCTCGTACTCTCGGTCATAAGCGACGTTGGGCTCGCGCCCGTAACGGAGGTACACGAACCCGCCCAGCGCCAGCACCGGGACCACCGCAGCCATCCCGCCCCAGATCAACCCCCTCCGCTGCGCGGTGGCCGCATCGGAGGCGCCCTCGGCGAACTCCGCCTCCTCGTCGAGCACCAGTTGCAGGCCGGAGCCGGACCGGGTCTGGGCACCATCGGTCGAGATGAGAAGGGCAGTGGGAAAGGTCACCCGCATCTCCACCCATTGGTGGGCCGCGATCCTCTGGGCAGTGAGGCTCGGCGACACGGCGTCATCGCCGAGACTGGTCTCGCCAGCGACCCCGTGGGGGTGGCCCCATACCAACACCTCGCCTGCCGTCGCCCCCGAGGGGATGACCATTCGGGCGTCGAGCTGCCTCAACCCCACGGACCACTCATCGCCCCAAACCTTGAGGTTGACGTCGACGACATCCTCATAGGCGATGGCGACACCTGTCAGCCGGTAGCTGATGGTGAATCTGCGATCCTCGTCCTGGGAGCGGTGATGCCATACGATCCGCGCCCCCGACCCGGCGGCGGTTGCTCCAAAGGTCCCCTGGGGTGAGGTACAGCCGAGATCTGTGCACCCGCCGAGGGCGTAGGTTGTGGTCTCGTCGGCGACTGAGATTTCATCGATTGCCTCGCCCGGCCGCAGCGGGATATCCCGGTATGCACCCGAGAACGACCCGTCGAAGGAGAAGGTGAGGTTCTCGGTGACGGTGAGCCCACCATCGGTGCCGATCCGCACCGAGATATCTGCCCTCTCCATGGTGTAGGACTTCCCCGCGGTGGGGAGCGCGGGGAGCAGGACAAGGGTGGCGACGAGGAGGAGTCGGCGCACCCTAGAAGTCGACCCGGGGAGCCTCATCGGCACTGGGGGGCGCATCGAAGAACTCACGCGTCCTGAATCCGGTCAAGGCAGCCACCAGATTGGTGGGAACCCTCTGCACGACGTTGTTGTAGGTGAGGACCGAGTCGTTGTAGATCTGACGGGCGATCGAGATCTTGTTCTCGGTCTCTGCCAGCTCACCTTGAAGCCCGGCGAAGTT
This sequence comes from uncultured Acidimicrobiaceae bacterium, assembly GCA_964552165.1. Taxonomy (GTDB): domain Bacteria; phylum Actinomycetota; class Acidimicrobiia; order Spongiisociales; family ZC4RG35; genus CAZKFU01. The sequence goes on along the minus strand of CAZKFU010000066.1, from coordinate 61 downwards.
CTCGCTGGCCCGAAGCTCGGGATAGTTCTCGGCCAGAGCGAACAGTTGCCGCAACGCGGAT
>CAZKFU010000065.1:0-6726 GCA_964552165.1 uncultured Acidimicrobiaceae bacterium | reverse complement strand
GGGCGCTGACCTCGTCGAACCTCATCTCATAGATCAGCTTCTTGAACTGCACCGGGTCGTCCGAGAACAGAGTCACCCCCCATTCCCAGTCGTCGAGCCCCACCGAGCCGGTGACGATCTGAGTCACCTTCCCCGAGTAGCGGCGACCCGTCTGGCCGTGGGCGCGCATCAGCTCCCCTCGCTCGGCGGCGGTGAGAAGGTACCAATTGTCGGTGCCTTCCCGCTTCTTGTTCATCGGGTAGAAGCAGAGGTACTTGCTGTGGTCAGGTATCTCCGGGTAGAGCCGTGCCTGGATATGGGGGGTGTCCTCGATCCTCTCGGCTGTCCCCTCGGGCGAGCCGTGACGGCTCATCTCCACAACGGACAGATAGGAATATGAACGGGTCATATACGAGGCGAGGAGCGTGCGGTCGAAGTCGTTCTCCAGCTCCTGGAGCTGGTCGATCTCGGGGCGAAGGTGAAACATGAGCAGATCGGCCTTGTGTCCAAGGATCGAGTAGGTGACGCTTCGCCCCTCCGTGGCGTTCTCCAATCGCTCGTACCCGGCAAGGGCATCGGCGGCTTCCGACAACGCCTTCTGCCTCTCCGAGGGTGGACAGTCGTTCCAGACGGCTCGATCGAGGAGACGAAGGTCGTGAAGGGAGTACCAACCCTCGAGCGTCTCCGGGGTGCTCATCCGGCCTCCCGTTTCAATGCCGCCGTCACCGACGGGTGGCCATGGCCAACGACGGTGCTTGCCACGGCCGCCACCGTCTCCAATCTTGTTTGAGGGAGCACTCCGTGCCCGAGGTTGAATATGTGCCCGGGCCGGCCCGCCGCCTCATTCAACACCCCCAGAGTGGCGTTCACCGCAGTCTCCGGGTCTCCGAGGAGAACCGACGGATCGAGATTTCCCTGGATCGGGTACCGCTCCCCCACCCGCCGCCACGCGGTGGCGAGAGGAAGCCTCCAGTCCACTCCAAATGCGTCGGCTCCCACCAGGTGAACCGACTCCAGCAGATGGCTGGCCCCGGGGGCGAAGTAGATGGCGGGGGCTCGCAGCCCCTGCAATGTGTGGCGTGCCGAGGGCACGGCCCAGGTCTGGTACAGGTCCGTCGGGAGGAGGCCCGCCCAAGTATCGAAGACCTGCACCACGTCGGCACCGGCGGCGATCTGAAGGGCTAGGTAACGATGCATGGCTCGTGCCAGAACGGCGAGGGCATCCTCGACGGCACCGCTGTGTATCGCCAGCCGAAGCGCAGTGAAGTCCTTGGAGCCACCACCCTCGAGCAGGTAGGCCAGCAGGGTGACGGGGCCGCCGCTGAAACCGATCACCGCCACCTCGGGATCGAGTGAGGAGCGCGTGGTGGCGATGGTCTCGACCAGATGGTCCAGCTTCGCCGGGTCGAGATCTTCGAGTCGCGCCACCTCCTCCACCGTGAGAGGGGTGAGATTGGGGCCAGGGGCGAAGTCGATCTTCACCCCCATCGCCATCAGTGGCGTCATGATGTCGGCGAAGACGATGGCGGCGTCGAGTGGAAAGCGACGCAGCGGTTGGAGGGTGATCTCGACGGCAACGCCGGGGGTCAACATCGCCTCCTTGAAGGAATAGCGCTGCCTCAACTCCCGGTACTCGGGGAGGTAGCGACCGGCCTGTCTCATCATCCAGATGGGTGGCCTATCCAGTTCCTCCCGGCGCAGCGCTCTCAACAGTCTCATCAGGCAGCCTCCCCGATTGCCTCGGCGAGGATCCCGCCGGCCTCGTCCAGTGGAGCCCCCAGGTGGCTCTCGGTGAGAAACCACGACTCGTAGGGCGAGGGCGGGAGAAGGACGCCGCGCCTGAGCGCGGCGTGGAAGAACCGACCAAAGGCGCTGGTGTCGAGGGTGGCGACGTCGTCCCAGTTCTCGGCCCGCTCGACGCCGAGAAAGATCCCAAACATCCCTCCGACATGGTGGGTCATCCCGGTGACACCTGCGCTCTGCATCGCGCTCTCGAGCTGTTGTCCCATTCTCTCGCCGGCGGCGTCCAATCGCGGGTAGAGGTCGGCGTTCTCGGCCAGGTAGCGGAGTGTCGCCAGCCCGGCAGCAGTGACGAGGGGGTTTCCGGCGAGGGTTCCCGCCTGGTAGACGGGGCCCTCCGGAGAGATCATCCTCATCAACTCGGGTGAGCCGCCGTAGGCGGCGCCGGGCGACCCACCGGCCATCACCTTTCCCAAGGTGGTCAGGTCGGGGGCGATCCCGTAACGGCTCTGGGCGCCGCCCAATGCCACCCGGAAGCCTGTCATCACCTCGTCGAATATGAGGAGCGCCCCTTGGGTGTCGCAAAGGTGGCGCAGCCCTTCGAGGAAACCTGGTTGCGGCGGTATGCAACCCATGTTCCCCGCCACCGGTTCCACGATCACCGCTGCCACCTCGCCATCCTCGATGAGGTTGGACACGGAGGTGAGATCGTTGTACCTGGCGACTCGGGTATCGGAGATAGTGCCGACGGGCACGCCGGGGCTCGACGGCTCGCCGAATGTTGCCAGTCCCGATCCTGCGCTCACCAGAAAGGGGTCGGCGTGCCCGTGGTATCCGCCTTCGAACTTGATCACGACGGAGCGACCGGTGGCGGCGCGGGCAAGGCGGACGGCCGATGCCGTGGCCTCGGTCCCGGAGTTGACCAGTCGCACCACCTCGACCGATGGGACCAGGTGACAGATCAACTCCGCCAGCTCCACCTCCGCAGTCGTGGAGACTCCGAACGAGGCGCCCTTTCCCGCTGCGTCGCGAACCGCGGCCACCACCTCGGGGTGGGCATGTCCCAGAATGAGCGCACCCCACGAAGCGATGAAATCGATCAGATCTTCTCCGTCGATCGTCCGCAGATAGGCCCCCGATCCGCTCTCTGCAAAGAGTGGGGCCCCACCGACCGCTCCAAAGGCACGTGCCGGCGAGTTGACACCCCCCGGCATCACCACCGCGGCCCGCTGGTTCCAGTGGTCGGCGAGGACCCGGGTGTTCGCGGTCACGTCGACTCCTCGAGGAGTCGAGCTGCGTCGAGGGCGAAGTAGGTGAGAACGATCCTGGCGCCGGCGCGGACGATCCCAGTGAGGGCTTCCAGCAGCACCCGCTCGCGGTCGATCCAACCGTTTGCCGCCGCGGCCTCGATCATGGCGAACTCGCCCGAGACCTGATAGGCGGCCACCGGCACCTGTACCGCCTGGCGCACCGCGCTCACGATATCGAGGTAGGGCCCGGCCGGCTTGACCATGACCAGGTCGGCGCCTTCCTCGATGTCGAGAAGTGCCTCGCGAGTCGCCTCCCTGGCGTTGGCGGGGTCCATCTGATGCGAGCGACGGTCACCAAAGGAGGGGGTCGAATCGGCGGCTTCTCGGAAAGGACCGTAGTAGCCCGATGCGTACTTGACGGCATAAGAGCAGATAACGGTGTCGAGGTAGCCCTCACCATCGAGGGCAGTTCGCAAGGCAGCGACGCGGCCATCCATCATGTCCGAGGGTGCCACGATGTCGGCCCCCGCCTCTGCATAGGCGAGCGCCGCCCGGGCGAGAAGGGGCAGGGCGGCATCGTTATCCACCTTCTCCCCCCGGACGGGGCCGCAGTGCCCGTGGCTGGTGTACTCGCATAGACACACGTCGGCCCAGCGCACCAGGTCCGGCGCCGCCGACGCTACGGCCCGAATCGCCTCCGGGACGGGACCCGCCGGATCCCAGGCGGATGACCCCTCCTCGTCCTTGTGATCGGGGATCCCAAAGAAGATGATGCCGCCCAAGCCTGCCGCTTCACACTCCTTGGCGAGGCCGACTACCTGATCCACCGAGAGTTGAGCGTGACCCGGCATCGAGGCGATCGGCTTTCGCACCCCCTCGCCGGACACGACGAAAACGGGCAAGACGAATTGTGACGGGTGGAGACGGGTCTCGGTCACCATCCGACGGAGCCCGGCTGTCATCCGCAGCCGGCGGGGCCTGATGACGGGGAAACCGGTCACGCCGCCACCCCGAGATGCTTGGCCATGGCCTCGGCGAGAGCTCGATATGAGGGGCGCGCCGGCACCACGTCGGGCACTCTATGAGTGGCCAGCGCGGCTCGGGTGGTGGAGCCGATGACCCCCAACACCAGGCCCTCGAGGCTGCGCGAGAGAAGCCATCCTGCGATGGCCGATGGCGAGGCAAAGGTGACGGCCTCCACCGGGGTGGGCCCTGGGGCAATCGGAGTGGTCCGGTACACCTCGACAAGATGAACGCCGGCATCGGCAAGCATTCCCAGTGTCTGGGGGTCGGAGCCGGAGGCGTGTGGGAAGGTGACACGGGCGCCAGGCAGCATGTCGGCCAACTGGGCGGCGAGCGAGCCGAGGCCTGCTCGACCGGTGAGAACGACCCTCCCACCACATGCGGCCGCGGCGGCAGCCGTGCTCTCCCCCACCGCGGCCACATCCACGTCAGGCATCCGGCCCGTGGGCCAGAGAATGTCGACTGTTCGCACTGAGCTGACCACCAGCAGATCGGCGCCCTCTGCACGCCGCCGAGCATCCTCCAACACCTCGTGCTCGACAGGCTCGACCTGGATGCAAGGCAGCCAGACCGGGTCGAGCCCGACCTCGCGGAAAAACGGTGCCACCGGCGGGTAACGGTCGGTAGTGACCGCCACCGCACTCATAGGCCGAGCTCCTTGCGCGCATCGGCAGCCGCCTCCTCTGCGGTGTCACCGATCGACACCGCATGCCTGCGGCCCCGCTCATCGGCAACAAACGAATGGAGACGAATCCGTCCTCCCTCCCAGGACCCCAGCGCCCCGAGAGCCGATCGGCAGCCGGCACCGGCATCCTCGAGGAGCATTCTCTCCGCGGCGATAAGGGTTCGCATCATCCCGTCGTCGATGGCGGCGGCGAGATCATGGGCGTCGCCCCCGGCACGCCCCTCCACGGACCATCTCGGTGACCTCGAAACGTTGCGCAATTACGTCCCTTCGCCCCAACCGATCGAGCGCTGCCTCAGCCATCACCGCCGCCGCCATCTCGCCTCCGGCGACCTTGCGCAGGCGAGTGTCGACGTTGCCTCGCAACCCGACAACGCTCAGGTCGGGTCGCATCTCCAGGATCTGCTCGACACGGCGGGGGCTCCCCGTTCCGACCACGGCTCCCTCCGGAAGCTGGGACAGCGAGGCTCCCACCATCACATCGAGGGGCGATGCTCGCTCCGGAACGGCCACCAGAGCCAGCTCGTCTGGCCCGCGAAGGGGCAGGTCTTTGAGTGAATGGACGGCGAGGTCGGCTCTTCCGTCGAGGACGGCCTCCTGAATGGACCGGACGAAGGCGCCGACCTCGCTGAGACCGGCGATGGGGCTGATCTGGTCCCGGTCACCCGAGGTCGTGATCTCGACGAGCTCGACCTTGATTCCGGGATGCGCCGTTCGGAGCAGGTCCGCCACCCGCGTTGCCTGGATGAGGGCGAGCCGTGACCCACGGGTGGCGATTCGAAGGTCAATCATCCTCGACTCCAAAGGCCTCGGCCAGGGCGGCGACGGTGTCTTCGCCGCGTTTTGCCGAGCCAATGTATGAGATCGGCGGGTGCAGCACCCGGCGGACCACCCGGTGGGCGAGTCGAGTCAGGACTCGTTCCGCTTCTTCGGCATCGATCAGCCGGGTGCCGACTCGCTTCACCTCCTCGTTGACCGCGGTCTCCGCCTGCTCCAGTATCGCCGCGATCAGCTGCCCAGCTCGATCTGGAATCGAAAGCCGTGCCCACACCGCCCCCGCCTCTTCGTCGATGCCACCATCGGAACTCGGCGGAGATCGGTCCTTGATGGAGGCGGCGAGATCGTCGACGCCGATGTAGCGGACGGTGTCACCGAGGTCGCGGTGGCTGAAAGCGGGCGGCATCCCCAGGTCGATCAGCAGCAGCGGCTCGCTGCGTTCCCGCAGTGAGCCTGCGACCTCCTCTGGCGTGAATACCGGTTCCTTGCCCGGGACCGCGGCGATGACCGCCGGATAGGTTGCCAATGCCTTGGGCGCCTGGTCCCAGGGCAACGGGGTGATGCCGGCGACATCGGAGTCGCGGCGAGCGAATACGTCGGTGTCCGCTCCGGTGAGATGCTCCACTGCGGCTCTCGCCATGGCGCCACCTCCCAGGATCGCCACCCTGCCCTGGGGAGCGACCAGGGCTGCTGCCACCGAGGCCAGCGAGCCGCGTGGGGCCTCGCCAAGACGGCGCCGAGTGGATCGGGCAACTGCAACGGCCGCCTCCAGGGCCCGTCCCAGCCCGTTGCCGGCGGTCGACGCCTCCCTCCACACCGAGACCGCTTGTCGGAACTGGACCAGGACCTCCGGCTCGCCGATGAAGGGCGAGTCCAGACCGGCGGCTACCCGGCACAGGTGGGCAAATGCGGCTTCACCCGTTCTGACCGCGCCTCCCTGAGGAAGGGTGTCGTCTCCATATATGGCCCCGAGGAGCTCGCCGGTTGCCTCCGCTTCGCCTAGCCAGGCGATCTCCACACGGAGGCAGGTGGACAGCAGAAATGCGCTGAGGTCCCTTGCCTGGAGTCGCTCGTGCGCCCGATTGAGGAGGCTCCCCGGCAACGACAGCTCGGCGCGGCGTGCGGACCGCACCGTCGGGTGGGCGAGGGAGAGGCTGGTCAGACTCAACACCTAATGGATCCGGGTCTGGAGATGGGACCCCAAGACTCAAGCACCGCGCTATCCCGACAGCGAGTCGGAAAGGCCTGTCGCTGGTGTCGGTGGGTGGAGAT
>CAZKFU010000064.1:0-6807 GCA_964552165.1 uncultured Acidimicrobiaceae bacterium | reverse complement strand
ACTCACGCGGCGGTGTCTAGTCTCACCGGGGTGGAGCATTCCCCTGAGATCGAGACGTGGTCGGCGCTCAAGGCGTGGTTTTACTCGTTCACCCGACGCGACCCGCCGAGCAACCACGCCGTGGTGGAACGTGCTGACCTGAAACCCGACGACCGTGTTCTCGATATCGGATGCGGCCCCGGCGCCGCCCTGGCTCTGGCTGCCGCCAGCGGTGCCGAGGTCTGTGGCGTCGATCCCAGCCCGGCAATGGTGAAGAGGGCCTCGAGACGAGTGCCTCGGGCGACCGTCGTGGCGGGATCGGCGGAGAGCCTCCCCTTCCCTGACCATCATTTCACCGTGGCATGGGCGATCTCGACCTTCCACCATTGGGCGGCAACATCCGTCGCGCTCGAAGAGAGCCGACGTGTCCTCGCCCCAGGAGGGCGATTGATGATCGCCGAGCGCAGGCTCGAGGGTCGTGGGGGCGGCGGGCACGGGCTGACCGCGGAGGGAGCCGAATCGGTTGGAGAGCAGCTGAGGAGTCACGGATACCGGGTGGCGACCACCGATTCACTCAACGCCGGCGGCATCGACTACCTGCTGGTGACCGGGATTGTGTAACTCTGTCCTGCGCGGCCGTTCCTGACCGCCAGGTAGAGCGGAGCCGGCAGCGCCAACAACAGCGCCGACACAGCAAATGCGGCCGGTATCCCCGCCGCCACGGCCAGGGCCCCGAGCAGCGGTGAGGTGATGGTTCCCCCGAACCGCGACGTCAGGCCGTTGATGCTGACCATGGTCGCCCTATGTGCGGAGTCGACGTTGCGATGGACCAACCCATAATGAGCGACATTCGCGGCACCATGAACCAGGAAGAACCCGAGATACCCGATCAGAAGCCCGGCCGGTCCGGCTATCAGCGCCGCCACTGCCACCGCGCCGCCTTGAACGACCCTGGTCAGGATCGCAGCCGCCACCCACGAACGAGTTCGGCGCTGGAGCCATGGGGCCAGGCCCGACCCAAAGCCTGAAATCGCCCAAGCGACGGCCCCGGCAACGGCAATCGCAGCAACTCCGGAACCGACATCGCCGGTGATCTCCACCATCCTCGGAGCACTGAGCATCTCGACGCCCACCTGACCCGCGCCCCACAGCAGTTCGATGGCGGCCAGCGCCAGCAGGGCGTGGCTCGACGCCAACAGCCGGATCGCCTCTCTGATCGTTGCCCCGGTTCGGACAATGGACCCGGCGACACGGGGGCGATCGGCTGGGGCCTCGACCAGCAGCGCCGCCACCGCAGCTATGTCGACCAGCCGTAGCCCGACCGAGACCAGGACCGGAAGCGCCAGTGCCGGAAGCCGTTGAGGCTGAGGTAACAGGGCGAGTCCACCACCAACGAGAGAGCCCACCGAGAGGGCCACGCCCAAGGCCACCCCTCGCGCCGCCAACCCGGCCTCGATATCGGCGGCGGCGTCTTGAGCCTGACTGGCGTCGACGTACCAGGCTTCCAGCGGTCCGGACTCGAGCGCCCGATACACGCCATCGAGGATCATGACCACGACAAACAGGGCGAGGCTCGTCGCCACCGAAAGCACGGCTGTCGCGGCCAACGCAAACAGTCCCGCGGTCAGCAACACCCGACGCCGGCCGATGGCGTCGGCAAGGCCCCCAGTGGGGAGCTCCAACCCCATCACCACCAAGCCCTGCACTGCCCAGAGCCCACCGATCGTGGCCAACGACAGGCCCCGCTCCTGTGCCAGCACGATCGTGACCGGGACCAGCAGACCGGTGGGGAGCCACCGGGTGACGGTCAGGATCAGGAAGACCCTTCGCACCGATGAGGCGTCGGTGAGTGATCTCATTCGCTCTCACGAGCATCGGGGAAGGCGAACAGCTGGACGATGACCTGACGGAGATCAGTTTGCCGGGCGGGCCGGCGACGATGGCGCTCTATCACCTCGAGCAGGTCGTCTACTAAATGGGCGAGACCTTCGGGGTCGAGCTCGAGGAGGAAGTCGTTGAAGCTGGACGCCTCGATCCACTCTCGTGGCCACTCCCGGCGCATGGCGAGCCAGTCTTCGGCTTGACGCGTGTTGACCCGAAGCTGGTAGCCGGTGAGCCAGTCGGAAGCCGCCGCCGTCTCCGGGTCATCGAGGAACTCGACCTCAGACCACGACGTGACCTCGTGAGCGGACCGCCACCACCGGTCTCGTTTGTCCCCCTCATCCACCACCTCCTCCACAAGTCCCACGTCAGCCAGCTTTCGCAGGTGGTAGCTGGTGTTTCCGGTGTTTGTCCCCAGGGCCGAGGCAAGGGACGTCGAGGTGGCAGGTCCTCTGCGCCGCAACTCACCCAGGAGACGCGCTCTCATTGGATGCGCCAGCGCCAGGAGCGACCTGGGCTCGAGGTGGACCCTTCGCTGCCCTTCCATCGAGCCTCACCGTACAAATCACAGAAGTATTTTGCAAAATTTTTCTGCGGTCGAGAGAGGACGGGCACTCGATCAGCTTGTGAGCGGAGAGGAAACAGCTCTCGGGCTTTCCGGGCCGCCGCACGGTTCCCCGCAGGCATCGATCCTGAACTGTGCTTCGTACCGTGATCCGATGCGACCAGGAGGCGACTTGTGACGCGAGTCAGGGACGAAGTCAGCTACCCGCGACAGGCCGGCCGGCTGATCATGCAGACAATGACGGTCATTGCGCGATCCCGTGACCCAAGTGGGGATGGCGCGCCCCGACCCATGTTCGTCGATACCGGTTATGTTGCCGACATCGATCGAAAGGATCTATGCCATGGCATTGCTGAGCAGCGCACACACCAGATGGGAAGGCGACCTCGCCACCGGCTCGGGCTCGACCACGCTGGCGAGCGGGGCAGCCACCCCGTTGGAGGTCACGTGGAAAGCACGAACCGAGGATCATGGCGGCCTGACAAGCCCGGAGGAATTGATCGCCGCAGCCCACTCCGCCTGTTACTCGATGGCTCTGTCCGGAGCGCTCGCCCGCGCCGGAAACCCCCCGACCTCGATCGACACCGAAGCCACCGCCACCTTCGACAAGACTGACGACGGATGGCGACTGACTGCGATACACCTGGTGGTGCGGGCGTCCATAGCCGGGATCACCCCCGAGGAATTCGCCGACTTCGCCAATGACGCCAAGGAGGGCTGCCCGGTCTCCCAGGCCCTCAAGGGAAATGTCGCCGTGACGCTCGACGCCTCGCTCGCCTGATCGTCTTTCGCTCATCTGATCGTTCTCGCGCACGAAGCGGCGGATTTGACGCATTCCGTGCACCAAAACGGGGGCCGGAGGCGGAGGGATCGACAGCCGCTCAGTACCTGAGGACCGCGGCCAGCTCACCACCCCCGGGAACCTCGGCCCGATCAACGACGTGGACCGTCCCTCCGTGCTTCCAGGTCTCGACGGCGATGGCGTCGAGAAGCTCCTCGTCGCCACGCTGACGCTCCTCGTGAACCTCGACCGACAAGCCATCGGGGTCGATGGTGCCCCAGGTCGTGGCGCCTCCGGCGATGAACACGGCGCCAACTCGGCTCTGGAAGGCCATGGGCACCACTTCCTCGACGGTCGAGGCCACCGGCTGTGATCGCTCGTCATAGGCGGCGGCAGCTTCCGCCCTCTCCGCGCTGAAATACGAGGCAGCGATCTCCCAGGCCGGCGGATGAAGATCCGCGGGCTTGACCTCATCGACGTTGCCGGCGACGGCGCCTTCGAGGATGACACCGTGTTTGCTGATCCCACGGAACCTGGCAACCAGATCCTCCACGCCGGCCAGGACCAGAGGAGCATCCTTCTCGATGATGTGGGCGATCCCCTTGTCGACGACCCGGAGGAAGCGGCCCAGCCGATCGTCGGTGGTGTCTTTGCCCATGCCATGACCGTGGAACGTTGCCGTCATTCCACCACCGTGCCTGGGTGTCGACGGGTGAAACTGGAGCGAGCGCTCGGGGTCCTCGAACCAGAGGGCGGCCGCCAGGCTCTCGGGCACATCCTCGCCGAGTTCGATCTCCCCGACCCGGTGCCTGCTGCCCCAGAGGAGTCTCACCTGGTTTTGGCTGAGAGCGAGTATGTAGAACCGCTCACCTCGACTCATCACCGAGATGAGCGGCTTGAGATAGAAGCGTTCCCCGACTACCACGAGCTCCTGAAACGATTGCGGCGACCGGTACCAACGGGACCCGGCGCCGGTGAGGAAAACGGCGAGACCGTCCTCTTGGTGCAACCAGAAATCGTGGTCCCCCAGCAGCTGTGTCGCCGGGCCGAGCACTTTCCCTACCTCGGGTCGCCTCAGCCCAAGCACCGACAGCTCGTCCCTGGCCTCGTCGAGGAGGTTCTTGAGGCGAATCGGGTTCTGCTGGATCTCGGCTCCGGTGCGGTAGGTGGGGAGATAGATCGAGACGGCTGGATGATCGTTGACCTCGATGAGCGAGCCAACGGTCGCCGCATCGATGATGTCCACACGCGCCTCCTTGGCCTAGCCGATGTCGGCCCTATTTCTAGCGCCCCGAAGCGCGAGGGCCGACCAGTGGCTGTGATTGTTCAACGAAGCTGCCAATGATTGGTCGGTTGGGCCGATTCGGCTCCGTCGCCGGTGGCGACAGACGGTAGGTTCCGGGGTCATGGACGCACGAATCACCTTCGTCACTCTCGCGGTTGCCGACATCGAAGTGTCGAAGTCCTTCTACGCCGACGGTCTCGGCTGGACGCCATCATTTGAGGCGCCGGGCGAGGTCGTCTTCTTTCGGGTGGCACCGACGGTGATGCTCTCCTTGTGGAAGGACTCCGAGTTCGAGGCGGAAGCGGGGCCGATCAACAGAGGATCCGGCACCGCGCCGATCACCCTGGCGCACAACCTGCCGACTCCAGGCGAGGTCGATGAGGTCATCTCCGAGGCCGTAGCCGCCGGCGCCATCTTGATCGCGGCCGGCGAGCACCGTGAATGGGGCGGTTACAGCGGCTATTTCGCAGACCCCGACGGCTATCGATGGGAGATCGCTTACAACCCCGGGCCGATCGGCGTCCAACTCCTGGAGGCGGCCGGGCTCCTCTGACGACCCGTCAGGCGGCGCGCGCCACGACGATCGTCCGCCAACTGAACCCGGCACTGTCGTGTACGGGGGCAAACCCCAACGAGCGCAACAGGGCGAGTATCGAGTCGGAAGAATGGAGATAACCCCGAAAAGACATTCCTCGAACCCGTAGGTACAGGTTCCCGGTCGCGATCCCAAGTCGGGTCCACCACCGATTCGAGGGCAGAGTCACCGCCACCACCCGGCCGGCCACCGAGCCGGCAGCGGAGATCAATGCCCGCCAGTCCGGATAACAGCAGACCACGCGGTGCAGAACCACGACATCGACCCGTGACAACTCCGGGGCGACGTCGACGAAATCGCCGACGAGCCGGGTGAACTGGTCGCCAACGCCTCGCTCCTCGATCAAGTCTCGCGCAGCATCCTCCCACTCAGCGGACAGCTCGACGTTCACCGCTGCGGCGATGACGCCTTCCTCGAGCAGAGCCACGGGAATCTGACCGATGCCTCCACCGACTTCGAGCAGAGACCCGTCGCGGGGAGCCAACGATCGAAGAAGGGAGGCCACTTCCTCGTGGGTCCCCCGTAGGCCACGTCGGCGGAAGCGCGATAAAGCCCTCTTGGCGCCCTTCGAGGTGAACAACGTGTTGTATTCGTCGCCATGACAACAGGAGGGCATATCCGACTCCTTTGACGTCAAAGTTACCTGGGTCGTCGCGGCTGTGCTCTCCACGAGATGCCTGGTCAATGATGCTTTTCAAGCCGGCAAGGTGTGATCGGGCTCTACCCCGATGTCCGTGGCTTTGATGGCGACCCAAAGCTCGGCACCGGCGACCAAACCTAGGTCCTGGTTGGCATCATGCGTGATCTCGACCGTGAGGGGAAGGGGCTCACCGGTTCGCACCCTGACCCTCTCCCCGGTCACCTCGATATCGGTCACCACGGTTCTCCACGTATTGCGAGGGCTTCCCAACGGAGGGTCGGGGTACAAGGCAACTGCGGAAGGGCGAACCGTGACCAGGACCGGCCCGGTGATCTCCTGGTCTGCGAGATACAAGCGGTGGGCGCCGAGCTCGACTGCCCCACTGGCGGCGGTGCCTGCGAACAGGTTTGCCCCGGCGAGCTCGGCGATATAGGCGGTCCGGGGCCGCATCCGGATGTCGTCGGCGGCGCCGATCTGGGTGACCGCCCCCTCCTCGATCACACAGATCCTCTCACCGAGGAGAAAAGCCTCCGCCGGGTCGTGTGTGACCAGCAGCCGCGGTCCCGAGAAGGCCTCGAGGTGCTCGGCAAGAACCCGGCGTAGTCGAGCCCTGGTCGTGATGTCGAGGGCGGCGAGCGGCTCGTCGAGCAAGAGGAGCTCCGGCTCCACCGCGAGGGCGCGGGCCAGGGCAACCTGTTGCGCCTGCCCACCGGAGAGAGCTCCCGGCTTCCGGTTTTCGAGACCGCCTAGGTCGAGACGATCAATCCAGCGAGATGCCATCGCCAGCGATTCGGCCCGCCCCTCGCCCCGGCTTCGGGGGCCGAACGCGATGTTTTCGATGACCGTCAGATGTGGAAACAAGAGGTAGTCCTGGAACACCACACCCACCCGACGCATCTCCGGAGCGACGAAGATCCCTCTTCCCGGGTCGTCGAGGACGGCGCCATTGAGCTCAACCCGCCCCGCGTCCAGCGGCACCAGGCCGGCCAGCGCGGCCACGGCCGTCGTCTTCCCGGCTCCGTTGGGCCCGAGCAGCGCCACGGTCTGACCGGCTGAGATGGCGAGAGCTAGCTCCAATGTG